>JAFRSL010000144.1 GCA_017427625.1 Synergistaceae bacterium
ACGTGTGAAAGCGCATTCGACATCGGGGGCATATATCTTGCAGCCCGTGTTTGACTGAAGGTATTTGTTGCCGCCTATGTGGTCAGCGTTTGAGTGTGTGTTGTAGATCGCGGAAAGATGCCAGCCGTTAGCGTCGAGGAGCTTCTTGACTTTTCGGCCGGCCTCCTTGTCGTTCCCGCTGTCAATGAGGCAGACGTTATCGCCGTCAAGTTTTACGAGACCGATTTTTGCAGGACTCTGAATGTAGTACGTCTGCTCCGTAACCTGAACTAGCTCATACATGGCCGTCTTCTCCAGTGTTGTAAGGGTAGCTCATGTTGTAGACGGTTTCGGGCGCGATGTCGATGTTTCCGTTGTCCCATGTTATTGTTCCGTAGGCGATTATGGGATTTCGGAAGATTTTGGGGTCTGACAAAGGCTTGAAGACTTCGCCCTCGATCTCCGTCGTGTCGAAAAGACGCTTCTCCCCCGTTGAGAATGTTACGAGAATGATTCCAAAATCTAACGGCTTTGCTTCAGTAATCGTTATGCCCGGCTCAAGTTCACCCGCGTAACATATTCCATCTTTGATGTACATGGTTACTTCGCACTATCCTCACTGTAGAAGCTCGTACCCTGAGCATATCTTTCCCTGAGTTTCGGCTTCTCGATTTTACCTGTTGGATTTCTCGGAACGTCAGCAAAGATTATCTTTCTCGGCCTCTTGTATCTCGGAAGTCCCAAGCAGAAGTGATTGATTTCCTCCTCCGTGCAGCTCATTCCCTTCTTGACCTGAATTACAGCCGCAACAATCTCGCCGAGCCTGGGTTCAGGGAGTCCAATAACCGCAACATCGTGAATCTTCGGGTGAGTGATGAGGAAGTTCTCGACCTGTACAGGGTATATGTTTTCGCCGCCCGTGATTACGACATCTTTCTTTCGGTCAACAAGCCACACAAAACCTTCATCGTCCATCATGGCCATATCGCCCGTGAATAGCCAGCCGTCCCGCAAAGTCTCATGTGTCGCGCCCGGATTGTGGTAGTAACAGAGCATAACGCCCGGCCCTTTGACGCACAATTCGCCCGTCTCGCCCTGAGGAATGTTGTTCCCTTCGTTGTCGACGATCTTCAGTTCCCAGCCGTAGCCTGGCACACCGATTGCGCCGACCTTGTGAATGTTCTCCATTCCAAGATGTACGCAGCCCGGCCCTGTCGACTCTGAGAGGCCGTAATTCGTGTCGTACTTGTGATTGGGGAAGTATTCGAGCCAATGACGTATCAGCGACGGAGGTACAGGCTGTGCGCCGATGTGCATCAATCGCCACTGTGAGAGATTGCGTCCTTCGAGCTTCAAGTCTCCTCTGTCGAGAGCGGTCAGAATATCTTGGCACCACGGGACTAATAGCCACACTATTGTGCATCGTTCCCACGAGACAACATCAAGTATCGCTTTCGGGGACGTTCCTTTGAGGATTACCGCCCTGCTTCCAGTGTAGAGTGAGCCGAACCAGTGCATCTTCGCGCCCGTGTGATATAGCGGCGGAATGCAGAGGAATACGTCATTGTGTGTCGTTGCGTGGTGAATTGCCTCCATTTTTGCCGACTGTAACAATGCTGTGTGGTTATGGAGGATTGCTTTCGGGAAGCCCGTTGTCCCTGACGAGAAATATATCGCTGCCTCGTCGTGGTCTTCAACCAAAATTTTTGGGGCTGTTGAAGGGCAGTTATTCACGGCATCATTGTAGCTTTCGGCGAACGATGGGCAGTTGTTGCCGACAAAGAATAGCAGGCATGACTCGCCGATTGCAAGGACAGTATTCTCAACCCTGCCGATAAATTCCGGCCCAAAGAAGAGAATATCAACGTCAGCAAGTTTCACGCAGTATTCAATTTCTTCAGACGAGTAGCGGAAGTTCAGAGGGACAGCGATTGCTCCGGTCTTGAGAATCCCGAAGTATATGGGCAGCCATTCGAGGCAGTTCATGAGGAGGATTGCGACTTTCTGACCCTTCTTAACGCCTCGTGAGAGAAGCATGTTTGCGACCCTGTTGGCCTTCTCGTCAAAGACCGTCCACGTAAATTCGCGCCTGTATGGTTTCGATGATGTTGGCTGAATTAGGGCGTATTCCTTCCATGTTATGCGGACTGGCTCGGTCTGTTCGGGGTTGATTTCGACGAGAGCAACTTCATCGCCGTATAGTTTTGCGTTTCTTTCGAGTAAATCTGTGATAGGCATTTGTGAAAAATATCATTCCTTTTCGTGAAAAACTTCAAGCGAGATTTTAACACAGTCATTCTGCTATAATCCACGCAATGAAATAACATGAACGAAGGAGATTAACAATGTCATTCCCAAGCGATATAGAAATAGCACAGTCAGTAACACCTCAGCCAATCGTAAAAGTTGCTGAGAAGATCGGAATCTCTGAGGACGAACTTGAACTCTATGGCAAGTACAAAGCCAAGCTCTCACCCTCCGTAACAAAGAGACTCGCCAATAAGCCCGACGGAAAACTAATCCTCGTTACGGCTATAACACCAACTCCAGCAGGCGAGGGCAAAACCACGACGACCGTTGGACTCACTGACGGCCTCCGTAAAATCGGCAAAAACGCAATGGCTGCACTCCGTGAACCGTCATTAGGCCCGAGCTTCGGACTCAAAGGCGGCGCAGCTGGCGGTGGTTACGCGCAAGTAATCCCGATGGAGGACATCAACCTTCATTTCACCGGCGACCTTCACGCGATAACTACGGCTCACAATCTCTGCGCGGCAATGCTAGACAATCACATTCAGCAGGGCAACGAACTCAACATTGACCCGCGAAGAGTAGTATTCCGTCGTGTAATGGATCTCAACGAGCGCGCACTCCGAAACATAATCATCGGTCTCGGCGGAAAGGCTAACGGCGTTCCCCGCGAGTCAGGCTTCGACATCACGGTTGCCTCTGAGGTCATGGCAATTCTCTGCCTCTCTGCTGACTTGATGGACTTGAAGGCACGACTTGGCCGAATGGTTCTCGCTTACACTTATGACGGAAAGCCCGTAACAGCTTCTGACATCGGCGCGTCAGGTTCAATGGCTGTGTTGCTGAAAGATGCCATAAAGCCCAACCTCGTGCAGACCCTCGAAGGAAGCCCCGTATTCATTCACGGCGGGCCTTTCGCTAACATCGCACACGGCTGTAACTCTGTTCAGGCTACAAGGCTCGGATTGAAGTGCGCGGACTATCTCGTTACTGAGGCAGGATTCGGCGCGGATTTGGGCGCGGAAAAGTTCCTCGACATAAAATGCAGAGTCGCAGGCTTGAAACCCGATGCCGTTGTAGTTGTCGCAACAGTGAGAGCGTTGAAGATGCACGGCGGCCGGAAGAAGACTGAGCTTAACACTGAGGACTTGCCCGCCCTCGAAGCAGGTATCCCCAACCTCGTGAAGCACATCGAGAACGTCCAGAAATACGGCCTCCCCGTCGTCGTTGCGATCAACAGATTCCCCAATGACACGGAGGCGGAACTTGCTCTCGTTGCGAAGAAGTGTGAGGAGCTTGGAGCGTCATTCGCACTCTCTGAAGTCTGGGCAAAGGGCGGAGATGGTGCAATGGAGCTTGCCCGGAAAGTCGTCGAGGCTTGCGAGAAACCGTCAACATTCAGATTCATCTACGACGAGGCAATGAGTCCCAAAGAGAAAATGAATGCCATTGCCCGCGAGATTTACGGCGCGGACGGTGTTGACTTCACTGCACAGGCTGAGAAGGATCTGGCACTCATTCACGAACTCGGTAAGGACAATCTCCTCGTCTGCATGGCGAAGACTCAATACTCGCTCTCCGATGACCCCGCGAAGATCGGACGTCCTTCAGGTTTCAGGATCACGGTGCGCGAAGTCAGGCTTTCGGCTGGAGCTGGTTTCCTTGTTGCTGTTACGGGCGAGATTATGACGATGCCGGGTCTCCCGAAGAAGCCCGCCGCTCTCAACATTGATGTCGATAAAGACGGAAAGATTACGGGGTTGTTCTAAGATGGCTGAAAAATTATTGATGAAGGAATCATGCGCTGACTTCTCCAAGCTGGTTGGCTCAAGGGTAACAATGCCCGGCGGTGGTGCTGCCTCTGGACTCGTTGGGGCTTTGGGGGCGGCACTCTGCGAGATGGCAGCGAATTTCACGATCGGCAATAAGAGATATGCTGAGGCTGAAGAAGACATGAAGAACATTGTCGAACGTTCAGAGAAATTACGTGTGAGAATGCTTGAGCTTGCTGACGAGGACGCAAAGGCATTTCCTGAACTTTCAGCGGCATGGAAGCTCCCGAAGGATACCCCTGACCGTCAGGAGATATTCGCAAAAGCCGCACTCAACGCCTGCAAAGCACCCCTCGAAATGGTGAAGTGCTGCTGCGAAGCTATTGACCTCCTCGAAGTCGTGATGGAGAAAGGCAACATCATGCTTATCTCTGACGTAGGCTGTGGGATATTACTATGTGAGGCCGCGATGAATGCTGCGGCAATGAACGTCTACATTAACGCCGGAAGCCTGAAGCATAACCCTGCTGCCCGCGAATTGGAGTCGGAAGTTGACGAGCTTCTCGCCGATTACCTCACGAAAGCCGACGATATTTTAGGCAAGGTAACGCTCATAGTGAGGAGAGTGTAATATGGCCGAAGTTTTGAAGGGCGTACCAGTAGCCGCAAGCCTTACCGACGAACTTACAGCGCGTTGCGAGAGGCTAAAGGCACTAGGAATAATTCCGACGCTTTCAATGTTGAGGGTCGGCGAAAAGCCGGGCGATATTGCCTACGAGTCGGGCGCAATGAAACGATGTGAGAAGATCGGAATCGCTGTCAACAAAATTGTTCTCCCCGCAGATTCTTCCGCTGACGAAATCACGGGACACATACGCGATATTAACGCTGACGAGTCCGTTCATGGGCTGTTGATGTTCCGTCCGCTCGATGACAAAGCGGCTGAACGTTCAGCGTGTGAGCTTCTCGAACCATCGAAAGATGTTGACTGCATGACCGACTCATCGCTCGCTGGTGTATTCACTGGTTCAGGGACTGGATTTCCTCCTTGCACGGCTCAGGCTTGCGTCGAGATTCTGGATTACTACGGCGTTGACCTCGTGGGGAAGAATGTCGCTGTCGTTGGAAGAAGCCTCGTTATTGGCCGTCCTGTCTCGATGCTCCTCATGAACAGGAACGCTACCGTAACGATCTGTCACTCAAAGACCGCTAACCTTCCCGAAATATGCCGAAATTCCGACGTACTCATTGCCGCGATAGGGCGCGCGAAATTCATCGGGGCTGATTATGTCTCGGAGGGTCAGACAGTTATCGACGTTGGCATAAATATGGACAATGACGGAAAATTGTGCGGTGATGTCGATTACGATTCTGTTGAGCCGATTGTG
>JAFRSL010000013.1 GCA_017427625.1 Synergistaceae bacterium
GACGACGAGGACAAGGGGAAAGAGAAAGAGGAAGACCCCGCCGAAGTCGCCCGAGAGCAGGAAAAGAACGCAAGGACTCGCGCAAAGTTCCTCAAGATGATGCGTGAGGGGAAACTTGACGACCGCGATGTTGAAATTGAGATTAACGACAGCACATCGCCAATCTCCGTTTTCGGCGCACCTGGTGTTGACATCATGGGAATGGGGATCAACCTCAACGAAATGTTAGGCGGAATCATTCCCAAGAAGACAAAGAAACGAAGCATGAAGGTCAAGGAGGCCCTCAGGATACTTCAGCAGGAAGAAGCAGAGAAGCTCATCGACACAGACGCAATGTCGAAGGAGGCGTTGGAGATTGCTCAGGAGGACGGCATTGTATTCCTTGACGAGATTGACAAGGTTGTGGTCAAAGGCGGCTCATCTCATGGCCCGGACGTCAGCCGCGAGGGAGTTCAGCGCGACTTGCTCCCAATCGTCGAAGGCTCGGTTGTTCAGACTCGTTACGGCCCGGTCAAAACCGACCATATACTTTTCATAGCGGCAGGCGCATTCAGCGGGGTTAAACCGTCAGACCTTATCCCGGAATTGCAGGGACGATTCCCGATTCGCGTTGAGCTTGAGCCTCTGACAATCGAGAACTTACAGCGCATACTCACAGAACCCGAGAACAGTCTCATACGTCAGTACGAAGCCTTAATCTCAACAGAAGGAACGGAGCTTTCATTCACGGACGAGGCAACTCAGGAAATCGCCCGCCTCGCGCACAAAATGAACTCGGAAATGGAGGACATCGGGGCAAGAAGGCTTCACACGATGATGGAGCAGCTTCTTGAGGAGATCAGCTTCAGCGTCTCTGACATGGACGAGGAGAAGATCGAGATTACCGGCGAGATGGTGAAGGAAAAACTCAGCAAGCTCGTCGAAAACCGCGACATAAGGCGTTACCTGCTCTAAGGAGGAATGAATCAAAATGTCTGACGCACTTAATGAACTTCTCAAGAAAACGAGGCGTGTGGGGCGAGCGTTCCAGTCAAAGCGTGAGGGCGAGCCTCTGAACTACAACCATCTGACTGAAATGCTCTCTGAGTTCTCGACCGCAAATGCCTACATGGTCGACAAATCCGGGAAGCTTCTCGGATATTACTGGCTTCCCGATTACAAGTCGAAAGCACTTTCCGAAAGTTTCAGGGATGGTGTTATGCCTGATGAGTTTGTAATAAGGATGAATCGCTGCAGGGACTCTGAGATTCACGACGAGGACGCTCCGCTATTCGATGACGATTATGAGGGCGAGAAGCCGGAAAAGCACCTCATGTATGTTCCCGTAATAGGTGCGGGAGCTGAGAGGTTAGGGACGATCATGCTTGTGCGTGAGAAAGTTCCCTTCAACGTCGAGGATATACTTCTGGCCGAATATTTGGGAATGCTCGCGGGGATTCAGATACTCAACGAGCGCGCGAAAGTCTTGGAGGAGACAGCAAGAAGCCGCCTCAGCGTTCAAATGGCAATGAGGGCGTTGTCGTACTCGGAGCTTGAGAGCATGAAGCACATCATCACCGAGCTTAAAGGGCCGGAAGGTGTTGCGATTGCCTCAAGGGTTGCTGACAGAGTCGGGGTTACGAGGAGCGTCATCGTCAATGCTCTGCGGAAACTTGAGAGTGCGGGGCTTATCGAGAGCCGTAGTTTGGGCATGAAGGGGACGTACATAAAGATACTGAGTCCGCTTCTGCTTGAGTATCTTGACAAGCCTAAAGGAGGTGAGTGATTATGACGCATTTGGCCGTAGCGCAAACGGCTTGTGCAATATCATTCGTCTTTATGTTTGCAAGCGTTGGCCATCTGATATGGCGTTCTTACCGGGAGGCTAAAAAAGAGATGTCAGACCCCTTCGTAACACGCTCTGAAGTCTACGAAATCATACGCTCCGAATTGAAGCCTATAGTCGAGGACGCAATATCTCAGGCATTGAGCGCAAAGAATCACTAACCACAAACCCCCTCCGTCGGTTTTCGGCGAAGGGGATCTCTCTTTCATTGCCACAAAAAAACAGGCAAGGGATTTCCTCCCTCACCTGTCATATTCTCAAGTGATGCTACTTCTTCTTCGCGGGTGGGAGTGCTTTCTTAGCTCCGCCCTTCGAGCCTTTCTTCGACGGTGCGCCCTCGTCCTCAATGTGGAACTGTGAGAGTGCTTCAGTGATTGACTCGACAAGCCCGGTCTGCTCAACTGCTCCTGCCGCTGCACGTTCTGCGATTAACGCGGTCTCATCCATGTCGTTCTTGACGCTCTCAAGGTTCTCCAGAATCTCGGTCGTTGACTTCGTTACGTTGTCGATTCCGGCGGCGATTTCACGGCTTGAAGCTGCCTGCTCCTGTGCAACTGCGGCGATGTTCTGGATTCTGTCATTGGCCTTGTCGATCTGTCCGATTGCCTCTGAGAGTGAATCCTGCGCTCCGTTTGCCTTCTCGGTCGTCTCGTCAAGAAGTACTGCTGTCTCATCGCTTGATGTCTTTGTCTCCCTGACACTGATCTGAAGCGACTCAATCAGTCCTCTAACGTTCTCTGCGGCGCGGCTTGAATCCTCTGCGAGTTTACGCACTGACTCTGCGACGACTGCAAATCCACGTCCTGCTTCACCAGCTCTTGCGGCCTCGATTGCAGCGTTGAGGGCGAGGAGGTTGGTCTGGTCGGCGATTGATGTGATTTCACCGATGAACTCGCTGATCTTGTTGGAGTTCTCGACGAGTTCCTGAAGCTTTATGCCGCTCTCTTTCGTCTTCTTCTGAAGGATTACGATATTAGCGATTGCCTCTTTAACCGTGTCAACCGCGTTATTCGTTACGGTCGTCATGTTGGAGATGAACTCGGCGCAGTCTGTTGCGGCCTGTGCGCTTGTCATTGATGCTGCTGACATTTCCTCAGTTCCTGCGTTGGACTCCTGAAGCGATGAAGCGTTGCCCTCCATGAGCTTGACGACGTTGGCGACGTTTGCGCGGACGTTGTTGGCGTACTCTGTATTCTTCGTGGCATCTTCCTTCATGTTGGCGGAAGTCTCGTGGCTCGTGATTGCAAGACCGCGAATGTCCCCGATTGCTGTGCTGAGTGAGGCGAACATTTCCGTAAGAGCATCGCCCAAGTTTCCGAGTTCGTCCTTGCCCTCATAATGGAAGTCAGCGCGTGTAATCGACATATCACCGTTGCTTGCTTCTTTGCAGAGTTCAACGACGCGTCCGAGAGGGGTGGAAATTGACTTCGCTATGTAGAGTGCGATGCCGATGCCGATGACGATAGCCACGCCAGCGAGCGAAAGTACCAGCGTCATTGTGCTTCCCAGTGAGTCATGTGCATTCTGTGAGAGGTCAACGATTCTTTCTGTTCCGGCGTCGGTGATCTTGTTGGCGATGTTCACGAGGTTCAAGCCGTCAGCAAGGAGTGCTGCGAATGCCGGTTCAGTCTGAGTGAACGAGTTAAGAACGTCATTGAA
>JAFRSL010000145.1 GCA_017427625.1 Synergistaceae bacterium
AATCCGCGAGGATGTGAAAGTTCAGGTGAAAGAACTCAGGGATGAGATGAACGGAATCCGCGAGGATGTGAAAGTTCAGGTGAAAGAACTCAAGGACGAGATGAATGGAATCCGTGAGGAAGTGAAGGTGCAAGTGAAGGAACTCAAGGATGAGATGAGTGGAATCCGCGAGGAACTGAAAGCGCACGTGAAGGAATCTCAAGAAGAGCATAAAGCTATACGTAATGATATAGCAGAGCTGACGAGGGTTGTATCGGTGCTGTCAGCGCGCGTGGACGGGCTTGACGCGAGAATGGGAGATATGAGAAGCAACCTTGAGGGACGAATGAGCGACCTTCATAGCACTATTGAGGGACGAGTTGGCGATTTACGGAACGACATATATCTCGGTCTTGTGATACTTGGAATAGTAGTTGGGCTGCCGGTAGTGCAGAAGGCTCTCCAAAAATGGGAAGAAAGGAAAGCTGCAAGGAACGCGTCTCAACTGCCATTCACACTTGATGATGTTCGGCGGCTGATCGAGGAGAACAACGCAAGAATGGCTGGGAAAGCGCAGGCGTAAATATTTTACCGTATGCTAAAATTTTACACGTTATTGTAACCTCTAGGCGTAATCATTTTCCCGTCAAGGATATATGTCCGGGAATTGCCTATAATCACTGTGCATAGCATATCAA
The DNA here is from genome assembly GCA_017427625.1 of Synergistaceae bacterium. Classification (GTDB taxonomy): domain Bacteria; phylum Synergistota; class Synergistia; order Synergistales; family Aminobacteriaceae; genus JAFUXM01. Next base: position 678 of record JAFRSL010000145.1, read on the forward strand.
TCTCACGGCAACTCATGAGCTTTTTGAGCGTCATAACCCTGTAACTCTCGCCCTCGCGTCCAATGTTACGGACGTAGCCCGCAGGTGTATCCGGTTTTCTGTAATTCATGACGATCTTGCAGGCTTTCTTGAGGTTGTCGGGACGGTGATTGCTCGCAGGATTGTAGATACACATCACGAAATCACACTCACATGCCGCGATGAGCCTCCGCTCGATGATGCTCCAGTCGGTCATAAGGTCGCTGAGTGAGATCGTAACATAGTCATTCATGAGGGGAGCGCCGAGAATTGCCGCGCACGAATTTGCCGCCGTAATGCCGGGAATCACTCGCACTTCAACGCCCGTCCCCTTCGCAATCTCCATCATAAGCCCCGCCATTCCGTAAACACCAGGATCACCGCTTGAGATTAGCGCGACAGTCTTTCCCATTTCACGAGTCATAGTCAGGACATTCCTGCAACGTTCGGTCTCATGCTTCATCGGCGAGGAGTAGAGGATTTTTCCCGGCACTAAGTCCCGAACCAAGTCAATATACTTTTCGTAGCCCGCAATAACATCACATGACCGCATTGTTTCGAGTGCCTGCGGTGTAATAGTGTCAGCTCCGCCCGGCCCAATCCCGACGACGTATATCACAGGCATGACAGGAACTCCCTCATTGCGTTTACAGCTCTGTTACGTTGAAATTCCGCGCGATCCTTCTTCCCGCGAATGCCCGAAACTTCAGGGAATATTCCGAGATTCGTGTTCATCGGCTGGAAGTGCTTGGGGTCTGTCGTCATGAGATAGTTCAAGAGTGAGCCTGTTGCTGACTCTCTCGGCCATGCCGGAAGCTCCTTCCCTACGAGGAGGCATGATGCGTTTATTCCGGCGACAAGTCCCATTGCTGTACTCTCCATGTAGCCCTCGACCCCCGTAATCTGTCCGGCAAGGAAAATGTTATCCCTCGCTTTAAGCCGCAAGTGTTCATCAAGAACGGCTGGAGCGTTTACGGAGGTATTACGGTGCATTACGCCGAGACGAGCAAATTCCGCGTTCTCAAGGCCGGGTATCATTGAGAATACGCGCTTCTGTTCCGGCCACTTGAGACCAGTCTGAAAGCCCACGAGGTTGTAGAGCGTCCCTTCCGAGTTGTCCTGCCTCAACTGCACAGCCGCGTAAGGTTCATGCCCCGTCTTTGGGTCAACAAGCCCTCTCGGTTTCATCGGCCCGAATCTAAGTGTGTCGTATCCCCTTTCGGCCAACGTTTCAACAGGCATACAGCCCTCGAAATACTTTCCCTTCTCGAAATCATGAGGCACATTACGTTCGGCGTGGGTCAGCGCGTCGTAGAAGGCTGAATATTCCTCCCTGTTCATTGGGCAGTTAATGTAGTCGTCGCCGCGACCGTAGCGTCCTGAGACGAATACCCTTTCCATGTTGATTGAGTCGCGCATTATCACGGGTGCTACAGCGTCGTAGAAGTATATTCTCTCGCCGGCAATCTCTCGGAGGCTTTCTGCCAGCTTGTCGGACGTAAGAGGCCCTGAGGCTATTATCGCGGTCATGGCCGGAATTTCTGTGTACTCGCCGCGTATCAGGGTGATATTCGGGTCATTCGTGATACGTTCGGTAACAAGCTCCGAGAATTTCACGCGGTCAACAGCCAGCGCACCCCCCGCCGGAACACGCGACATCTCAGCGCACGAGAGTATCAGCGAATCCATGAGGGACAATTCTTCCTTGAGGATACCCGCAGCCGTGAAGCGTCCATCCTTGTTCTCAGAGCCTAGAGAGTTGCTGCAAACTATTTCAGCGAGAAGCCCTGTCTTGTGCGCGGGAGTTAGAATTTCCGGCCTCATCTCGTAAAGTTCAACGTGAAATCCGCGCTTTGAAAGCTGATATGCTGCCTCACAGCCCGCTAGTCCTGCCCCGATTATAATCATTTTGAGCCTCCGAGTTTGCGTTTCAGGGATTCTATGTCAGCAGATGAAACTCCGATTGCAAGAAAATATCGCTCGGCATAAGCGGGAAGGTTGGCGGTCTCAGGGTTATCGATGCCGAAGTGTTCAGCGAGGAATTTGCGAATCTCATTCTTCACGACGAAATCATATTCCCTTGTTCCCTCAACGATTCCGAAATAGTTCCTGAACGATGCCATGTAATCACGCTCGACTTCCGGCCACGACGCACCCATCAAGCACTCGATTAAAGCGCAGACGAATCCGGCTCTGTCCTTTCCGAGACTGCAATGTATGAGGTAAGGAGGCTCACTTCCGGCCATGAAGCGAATCCCACGTGCTAGTCCCTGCCTGAACCTCGCGCTCTTGTACTTCATGTTGAGGTCAAGGCCGATTACTCTCTGACGGCTGTAGTAGCTGTTGGGAAATCCTTTGTGAGACTTCATGCCCGCGTCAGAATCAGCAAGGTTGATGAAGGTTTTGACTCCCGCGTTTTCGGCTAACTTGTCGGCGATTACGTTGCGTTCACTCCATGTGCTTATGGGCGACGAGGAACGGAACAATCTTCCTGGCGCAATTCCTGATGTCTTGACCTCGCGGAAATTTGCGAACTCCGAATCGCTCAATGCAGGATAGTCGGCACGGGTTCTTCCCAGTCTTCCCGACAACGAACGGTAGAAAGTCTTTCCCCACGACTCAGAGTAACACGGCAGCGAAAACGCTATGACGATTACGAACGATATTACTGCGATGATCCGTGAGCGTCTCAACCTAATCACTCCTTGCAGATTTCGTCAATCCAGTCGAAAAGCTCATCATTGTCGTAATATCCGCCGTGCCCCTGTCCCCATACTGCCGAGAAGTCAACATTGCAGCCCTCGCCTTCGAGAGTAAGAGCCAAGATAGCCGGAATTGCAATCGTTATGTCTCTGTCATCAACGCCGTGCCTAATGCGCCAGAACTTGCAGGTGTCAGCGTTCCCGATGCTCTCCATTGGGTTCATGGCCGATATTATGTCAGCGTCCGCAATAGTTCCTCCCGCTGTGCTGTGTTGCGCCGAATTCTCCGTGAAGTGCTTGTATCCGAACTCGCTGTTTTCGGGCGAACTGAGGTCGAACTTGTCGAACGCAGGAATACTCTTCTGTCGT
>JAFRSL010000146.1 GCA_017427625.1 Synergistaceae bacterium
CGGCAAGGTAACGGCAACAGGCGGTGGCAGATACGCTTCTATGGGTATCGGTGGCGGAATGACTTGGAGAGATGCGACGAGCGGCAACAGCGGAACGATAACCGTGAACGAGGTTCAATCAATGGCTACGGAATGGGCGGCGGCCATAAGTGCAATGACAAAGGAACTGTCAGCCTGAAGTGGAAGAATCCGACTAACAGGATTTATGCCAGCAGCTACAACAGCACCGTAACTCTCGGCGGAAGTTTCATGCTCGAGGGGAAAGACACTCAGGCCACGACGGGCAACATCGGCGGAAAGACCCTCATCTCTGCGCTCACGGTAAAGTTTGACTGCTGGGAGATTGACGGCACACAGTACAACGTCGGCGATACGATCACAGTGAACGGAAATATCACGATTAAAGCTGTATGGGTAAGTCGCTACAGGACAGTGAATTTTGACGCACAGGGACACGGGACTGCACCGGCATCGCAGGAAGTGTTACGCGGCAATAAAGCATCAGAACCTACAGCACTTACTGCGACGGGTTACAGCTTCGGTGGCTGGTACATGGATTCGGAGTGTCAGAACAAGTGGAACTTCAACGATGACACGGTGAAGGAAGACATGACGCTTTATGCGAAATGGACGGTGATAGAGTACGCGATAAGCTACGCGCTTGACGGCGGAACGAACGCACAATCTAATCCGTCGTTCTACACGGTTGATAGCGAAACAATCAGCCTTTCCGAACCGACAAGAACGGGTTATCGTTTCAATGGGTGGACATGGGAAGGTCAGACGACTCCGAACAAGGCCGTAACGATTGCGAAGGGCAGTACAGGCAACAGGAAGTACACTGCGGACTGGGAGATTCTGCAATACACCGTGAAATTCATGAACGAGGACGGAACGCAGACGCCCACAGATAACCAGACGATTAACTACGGCGGAAATGCCACAAAGCCGAATATTGCTGACCCAGTGAAAGAGGGCTATCGTTTCATGGGCTGGGGAGTGAACGGTGAGCCTTACGACTTCAGCAATGGCGTAACAGGGAATATCACGCTTACTCCGATTTTCTCGAAGCTCTACACGATTTCAAGGGGCGGATATTTCGGGAATGGAACAGGAACAGTTACGGCAGACCGTGTTATAGCGGTTGAGGGTGAGACGGTGAATCTTACTGCAACGCCTAATGAGACATCATCGTTTGTCAGTTTTGCTGTGTACAACAATTCGGGCAGTGAGTGGATATATACTCCCTGCACAGTTACGGGTACGAACAAGGGCGAATTTGAGATGCCTGCACATAATGTGCTTGTCGGAGGAACATTTGAGGTCAGCGAGAATCTTCTTCAATCTCTGGTTGATACTGGGAACGCGGATAATTATGTGATTGATTCTGTCGAAGACCTGCTGCTTGTTGCAATGTGGATGAGTACGAAGAACGACACGATGAGCGGCAAAACAATCACTCTCAACGAAGATATTGACGTAACAGGTTCAGGCTTCAACGGACTGCCCGGAACATTTGAGAGGACGTTTGACGGGAATAATCACACAATCTCAGGACTCGACATGAGCGGCAATGAAGCGGGATTCTTCAAGGTGCTGAAAGGGACTGTGAAGGATTTGACGCTTTCAGGCTCTGTGAGTGTTGTCAACGGAAGCAATAACAATAACTGCGGCGGAGGGATCGCGGTGTATGTGTACGGCACGGTTCAGGATTGCGTCAGCCTCATGAACGTTTCGGGAAGCAATAGCCAGAAGAAAGGCGGAATTGCAGGGACTATTGAGAGCGGAGGAAGTATAACGGGCTGCCTCTATCTCGGAATAGGCGGAACGTATGGCAATGAGGCTCTTGAAGTTGTCGGCACGAATAACGGCGGGACTGTTGCGGACTGCATGGCACTTTACGCGGTTACGGGCAACGACAGCGATAATGAGGGCGCTGTGAACATTGAATCGTCCGAAAGCGAGGGGAAATATCTCGGATACTTCAAGGCCGGGAGCAACGTTGTACTGACATTGACAGCAGATGAACGGGAGGGCTATACGCTTCTCGGCTTCAAGTACAAGGACGGCAATAACGAAAATGTAAACCTCACCGCGAACGCTGACGGCACATACACGCTGTCGAACATAGCGCAGAATGTAACGGTACTCCCGAATTACTCGTACAACATGGGGCTTTCTCAGGACGAGCAGAACCGCTACTTGGTGAAGACTGCTGATGACCTGAAGAAAGTAGCCGAAGCAGTAATCACACTTGGGGGCTGTTTGGATATGACGTTCCTTTTGGCGAATGATATTGACCTGAAAGGCTCGGACTTCAACGGTATAGCGGTCGGAACTGAAGAGCCGTTTTACGGGACGTTTGACGGGGGCGGCCACACGATAGCCAACATGAAGATTACGAGCGATGCTGACTTTGTAGGGTTCATCGGCAACAATGGCGGAACATTAACGAACCTGATGCTGAGGGACTGCAACGTAACAGCCACAGGCGAATACAGCAATGCGGGTATGCTTACGGGCACTAGCGATTACGGCACGCTGTCTCATTGCAGGTTTTTCGGCGGAATGGTTACGGGAGCTAATGCGGGGGCGGTTTCTGGAGCTGGTGCTACTGAAGATAACCTCTACACGAATGATGTTGCCGTAATTTCTGGCGGAGAAGTGAAAACTCCGGGCGAATGCGGAACAAGCAGGGGCGATTTATCGTACTCTGGCAGTAACGCCGCTGTTGTCGGTTGGACAGTGTCATTCAGGGACGAAGAAAGCATGAACACTCTTGCCGAAGACCAGTTAGTTCCGGGCGGTTCTGCTGCCTCAAGACCTGACACACCGACGAAGGCACTTTATACGTTCATCAAGTGGCAGAGGTCAAACGGCACGGAATACACGTTTGACAATACTGCAACGGCGGACAACATAACGGCGAATACAACGCTCTATGCGGTCTGGGAAAAAGTGAAGTACACCGTAACCGTGAAGAATAACGACTCAGTAACAGCCGACAACCCTAATCCTGAATGGGGAAGCAAAGTAACGCTGAGTTACGCGAATCTTCCAGAGGGCTATGAGGCGGTCTACAGCGTCAACGGCAGTGAAATTTCCGGCAATACGTTCATAATTCCTGCCTGTGATGCTGAAGTAACGGTGAGGCTTGAGGCGATAGAGTACACGATCACGTATCATCTCAACGGAGGAAGCGCGAACAATCCCACGAGCTACACGGTAGAGGACACTGTAACGCTGACAGAGCCGACAATGGAGGGGTACACGTTCACTGGCTGGACTGGAACGGGGCTTGACGAGGCAACGAAGACCGTAACAATCACGGCAGGCTCAACGGGCGACCGCACTTATACGGCGACGTGGACGCAGAGCAGCTGGATTCCCTCAGACGAGAATACCCCCGAATTTGCGTACCACTCACTCATACTCAGCGGGCAAATCGGAGTCATCTTCCAAGTGTACGTTCCCGAAGGCACAAGCTCAAGGGATTGCTACGTTTACTTCGACGTTAGCGGGGACAAGTCGCAGAACACACAGCCTGTTTACCCGTTCGAGGAGTTTACGGAGGATGGCAATAAATTCTTCGGCTACAAGTGCTTCATCAAATCGGCGCAGATGGCCGACGAGATTCACGCGGAACTTCACTACGGCGGCGACAAGACTCTGGCTCATACGTACACGGCGAAAAGGTACTTGGACTCACTCATAGCTGACACTAAACAGCCTGAAGATGCTATAGAGCTTGGTATGGCCATCAAGGATTACGGGAGCTATGTTCAGCCGATTCTTGCGGAGGAAAACCACTGGGAAATCGGCAAGAAGCACGCGAAAATGGACGCGGCTTACGATTTCGACGATACGTACTTCAAGACCGTCAGAAACGACACGAAGGATTACGCGATAGTCTGCAGTGTCCCTGAAGGTTCGGGGATTAAGGATGTTAGCTTTGCGCTGGTTCTTGACTCCGAGACTGCGATTGAGATTTACCTGACATCGAAGGACGGCTACACGGGAACTGTCGAAGCGCATATCGGCACGAACACAACGGACAACATGGCCGTTAAGAAGGGCAGTGAGTATGTCGTCTCAATCGGGAACATATCGGCTCATCTTCTGTGGAGGGAATACACGGTTAATGTGGCTACAGGAGATGTGAACTTTGACGTGAAAATCTCTGCGCTTTCGTATGTTCAGAGCGCGATCCATGATAAAAGCGAGACCATGAAGCGTGCAGTAACATCGCTGTATCGCTACTGGAAAGCGACGAGGACGTAAGAACAGTGAGCGGTTTTGTGCCTGACACGAGAACACCAAGGCAAGGCGTTACGAGTTTGTTCAGCTTCTAGCAGGCGCTAAAAAGCCGGGAACCTCATCAGATCCCGGCAATCTTTATTCTCCCGTTATTCCTGTGAAGCCTTCAATGCTCGGTCAAAGAGTGCCTCAACTTCCGCTGACGGCTTAGGCGTGATTAACGACACGGCCACAGCAACGATCAATCCCGCAAAGAAACCCGGAATTATCTCGTAAACTCTTGTGTCGGCCATGTACATCAGCCAGAGAATATCCACAACCGCGCCCGTGAAAATTCCGCAGGCAGCTCCCGCAAATGTCGCCCTCTTCCAGAAGAGACTCAGCATTATCGCAGGGCCAAATGCCGCTCCGAATACTCCCCATGCGTTAGACACGAGAGCCATGATTGAGCCGGCGTTGGGATTCGATGCAATCATCAGTGCCGCAATCGCTATCAGCAATACAACGATGCGCCCCGCCCAGAGCATTTCTTTGTTGCCCGCTTTGTTGCCGCGAATTACAGGCTTGTAAACGTCCGACGCAAAAGCTGAAGCCGCCGCAAGAAGCTGACTGTCAGCCGTACTCATTGCCGCCGCTAGTACCGCAGAGAGCAGAACTCCCGAAATCACTGCCGGGAAAATCCTCCTCGTCATCACAACGAAGACAAGCGAGTTGCTGTTCACGGCCTCGTCAAATCCAACGAACATTCGCCCGACTATACCTACAACAGCGGCCATAGTTAATATCGCAACAGTCCATGAGATTCCTATTTTTGCCGACTTACGAAGCTCTTTCTGTGAGTTTATCGACATGAAGCGGATTATTATGTGCGGCATTCCGAAATATCCAAGCCCCCAGCCGAGTCCCGAAACGATGTCCTGCCATGACGAGAAGAAGCTCCAGTAGTTCGGAGTGTCGATTTTCGCCGCAGCGCCCGCCTCAATCATCGTAGCCGCCGCAATGGGTACTATGAACATCGCGCAGAGAACGAGCATTCCCTGAAAGAAGTCCGTCCATGAAACCGCGCTGAAGCCGCCCAAGAATGTGTAGCTTATAACGATCACGGCTGAAATGTACATTGCTGTTGTCGTGTCGATTCCTGTTACGGTGTTGAAGAGAGTTCCGCAAGCCTTGATGCTCGATGCTGAGTATATCGTGTAGGCAATGAGGAATACCGCCGCCGAAATCAGCTGAAGCGTACGTGACGATGACATAAATCTGTTCGTGAGGTACTGAGGGACGGTGATTGAGTCGTTTGCCTCAATCGAGAAGGTACGGAGACGGGGTGCCTCATATATCCAGCTCAGCGAGTATCCCAGAGCAAGGCCGACCGCTATCCAGACCTGGCCGAGTCCAAGCGCGTACACCGATGTCGGAAGCCCCATCAATACCCACGCGCTCATGTCCGATGCTCCTGCCGAGAGTGCCGCTACCCATGGGCCCATCTTCCTGTCGCCGAGAAAATATCCCTTTTCCGTCTGGTTCTTGTCCCTGAAGAAGAACCACACGCCTATCCCCAGCATGAATACGAGGTAGATTATGAATACGCTTACTTCTTGAATGTTCAAATGAAATATCCTCCCATTCGTCAAAAAATTCTATGCAGTTTAACATAATGCCAAAATCACTGCAAGTTTTCACTCGAATTATAGCAAGGCGATTCTCTCTGTGAGATTATCACGCTCATATTCAGCTATAAGTTTTGCCATTCTGTCGGGATTTCCTGTGCTGTAATAATCGCTGAAAGCATCGTAGTATCTCACTCTGTCGGAGAGTTTTACGTCGACAGGCAGATAACCTTCCGTTCAGGAATAACTACGAGGTGTTCAATGCTCCCGAAATCCTCACTGGGATTCTTCGGTATATGCCTGCGTTTTTTGGTCTGTCAGCAAGAACCAGAGAATGTATCTGTCGGGTTAAGATCTCCGAAATTTCAGCGTCAATGTTATCCTCGATGAAGCCGAACGCCTCTTTATGTCCGAAAGCCTCAAGGTGGTAACGCAAAAGCTTGCCCGAAATC
>JAFRSL010000147.1 GCA_017427625.1 Synergistaceae bacterium
GACAGCAAAGAGCATAGGCGAATCTCTCGGACTCGGCTCAGATGGTGCCTGTCAGCTTGCTGTTAATGCTGCCAACATCTCCAATCTCGCAGTAGGAACAAAATTTGCCTACAACTACACGGCAGCAGGAAGGGCTGTAAATATCTCAGCGACTCAGGATAAGTACTGGCCCGACAAATGGGGCAATGATGGCGACAATGTTACCTGCGGTGATACCGGAAGTTACACGGGCGGAAATCCCGTAACGTTCGCTCTCGATGAGGTAGCGAATGACCTCAACAGCAAGGATATACATTTCCGCAATTTCTACATCAACGGCGACAACGGCACTGTGTACGAGGGCGATGTTATCCTGACAACGAAGGACACTTTCAGCAGTGACGTGTCGAAGGCTTCAGAGGGCGACAAGCTGGCATCGTTCACGGCGGCTTACATCGGCAAGACCGCAACGCTTGACACGAAACTGCGCGACCTCAATACATTCTGGAACAGCTCCGGCGTATTCATGCTCGAAACTCCCCAGACAATCACAATCAATCAGGGAGACGGAAAGAGTACGACAGTAACAATCTACGGAACTGACACGATTCGCGAGCTTCAAGCGAAATTCAACGATGCAATCGGCAAAGGACTCGGGCAGGCTGCTTATGTTGACGGTTCAGGGGCCAGCAAGTTCTGCACATTCGTTGAGAAGGGTGAGCAAGATACTCAGGGACTTGAGACAGTTCCCGGAACGTTCATCTTCAGGTCAGTGCTTCCCGGCTCGGCTGGCGATATGACATTCAGCGGTGATGAAGACCTCATCAACACGTTCGCTCTCAATGTCGTACAGAACAGTTCGACAGCAGCTTTCAGGGCATCAATCTATGACGCTCACACAGGAATCGCCGTCAACGGAGCGACAAACGTTAAAGTCTCCGATAACAAGCTGGTCGGCGTTCTTCACCCGAATGTTGACATCGAGTTTGACGCAACGGCAAACATCAAGGCAAGATGGAGCGAGGTCGAGAAGAACTTCATTCTTGAGCCTGAGACTGACGCATACGAGGCAATAATCCACATCGTTGACAGCTCTACAGTGTTCCAGATTGGAGCGAACGAGGGCGAGGACATCGCAATCGACATCGGCAACATGTCAGCAGGTTCGCTCGGCGTAACAAACATCAACGTCTCAACAAGAGAGTCGGCAGCGAGATCGCTCGGCCTCATTGACGCAGCAATCAACAAGGTGTCATCACAGCGTGCCAAGATCGGAGCGTATCAGAACGCACTCGAATACACAAGCGAGAACCTGACCACGACAATGACCAACCTGACAGCGGCAGAGTCCAGAATCAGAGACGCAGACATGGCCGCAACAATGATGGAGTTCGTCAAGCTCCAGATCCTCAACCAGAGCGGTACTTCAATGCTCGCTCAGGCCAACCAGCTGCCTCAGTCAGTATTGAGCCTCCTCAACGGCTAACGGCAGAAATTTTCTCACACACATACTTCAACCCACAAAAGACCCGGTGCAAAACGCCGGGTTTTTTTTCGTTCTTGTTGTATAATACTGGCAATCGCATTAACAGGAGGAATATTTATCATGGCTGTAAGAGTTGCAATTAACGGCTTCGGAAGAATCGGAAGACTCGCTTTCCGTCAGATGTTCGGGGCCGAAGGATATGAAGTGGTCGCAATCAACGATTTGACAAGCCCCGCAATGCTCGCTCACCTTCTCAAGTATGACACCGCCCAGAAAGGCTACTGCGGAGTTATCGGCGAGAACAAGCACACAGTAGAAAGCAAAGAGCCCGTTTTCGAGGAAGACGGAAAGACAGTGAAAGTACCCGGCTCAATCACAGTAGACGGCAAAGAAATCACGATTTACGCCGAACCCAAAGCCGCCAATCTTCCGTGGAAGGCACTTAACGTTGATGTCGTTCTTGAATGCACAGGCTTCTACACGTCAAAGGCAAAGGCTCAGGCTCATATTGATGCCGGAGCTCGTAAAGTAGTCATCTCAGCTCCTGCCGGCAATGACCTTCCCACGATCGTATACAACGTAAACCACAAGACCCTCAAGGCTGAAGACACAATCATTTCAGCCGCAAGCTGTACGACTAACTGCCTCGCTCCCATGACGAAGGCACTGAATGACGCTTTCCCGATTCAGAGCGGAATCATGACGACAGTACACGCTTACACGGGCGACCAGATGATTCTTGACGGACCTCACCGCAAAGGCGACCTCCAGAGAGCAAGAGCCGGAGCGGCCAACATCGTTCCCAATTCGACAGGAGCGGCGAAGGCAATCGGACTCGTTATCCCCTCGCTTAACGGAAAACTCATCGGCTCGGCGCAGCGCGTACCCGTTACGACAGGTTCAACAACAATCCTCGTGGCAGTCGTGAAGGGCAAAGACGTAACGAAAGAAGCCGTCAACGCAGCGATGAAGGCGCAGAGTTCAGAGTCATTCGGTTACACGACCGAGAAGCTCGTTTCGTCAGACGTTATCGGCATGACCTACGGCTCATTGTTTGATGCGAATCAGACAATGGTGATAAAGCTTGATGACGATACCTATCAGGTGCAGGTAGTATCATGGTACGACAACGAGAACAGCTACACCAGCCAGATGGTCAGAACAATCAAGTACTTCTCGGAGCTTAAGTAGCAGGAAGAATAACGAATCCCCCCGATTAGAGTCGAGGGGATTTTTTTTTGTGTACTGTTACAGAGCCATGCCGGGCGCGGAAGTTGCCTGCATGATTTCGTAGCGTATCATCGGAAGGTGTTTCTTCATCTCTAATGCTTCCTCGATCGGAATTTCCGTGATGCTTCCTGCCTGAGTGCAGATGACGCTCCCCGATCTCCCTTCAGCGAAAGCCTTGACGGCGTGATAGCCCATTCGTGTCGCTGTCTCTCTGTCTCGTCCTGTCGGTGCGCCTCCCCTTTGAATGTGTCCGAGAACTGTAACACGCGGATCAAGTCCGAGCGCCTCATGTATTCTCTGGCCGATGTCGATTGCGCTCCCTGCTCCTTCAGCAACGATGATTGTGAAGTTCGTTGAGCCTGCGATTCTTGCGTTCTGGATTCTCTTCACAACGTCCTCCTCAAAATTCACCTCACGTTCAGGAATCAACACTGACGTAGCACCGACGGCTATGCCGACATAGAGCGCAAGGAATCCGGCGTGCCTTCCCATTACTTCGACGACTGAGCATCTTTCGTGGGACTGCATTGTGTCGCGCAGCTTGTCGATACAGTCAATCGCAGTATTGCAGGCCGAGTCGAAGCCGATCGGGTAGTTCGAGCAGCCAATATCATTGTCTATAGTCGCTGGAATCCCCATCACTGGAACGCCGAGCCTCGAAAGTTCCAGA
>JAFRSL010000148.1 GCA_017427625.1 Synergistaceae bacterium
CCGCCGCCCAGGTATGCCGTGTTCACTGTCGTTATGGCCTTGTCGCCAGTGTAGCCCTCGAACGTTATGTCGCCCGAATTGCTGCATATTCCGCCGCCGTAGCTCATGGCCGTGTTGTTCCCCTCGAAGGAGTAGATCCTCACTGGCCCGATTATTGCCGATGACGTTGCAGAGCCTTGAACGTAAATCGCTCCGCCTGAACCTTCAACCGTTGACGTTGACGAGACTTTCACTGCATGGTTGCCGGAGAATATCACTGTACCTTCCGGAAGCTGTGAAGCATCAGTTACCCACAATGCACCGCCGTTACCGTTCCGGGCGTAATTCCCCGTGAACGTTAGCTCAGGCTCAAGGGTTATGACACAGTTTGCCTCAGCGTAAATTCCTCCGCCGGAAGTCTGTGCGTCATTGTCGGTGAACGTTACTGCATCAGTGCCGTTTATGTTGAGGTTGGTTGAATTCCTGGCGTTGGCCATGTAAATTGCGCCGCCAAAATTCGCCCTATTGCTCGCGAGTGATACTGCGCCGGAAACGTTGAGTGTGCTTCCTCCGGCCATGAAGACAGCTCCCCCGCGTCCGATTTCGGCCTGATTGCTCCCAAGCGATGTTGCCTCAAGAGTTACAGTGCTGTTGCCAGACGCATAAATTCCGCCGCCGTCGCCCGATGTTGCCTGATTGTTGCTGATGCTTAGTGAGCTGCCTGTGAGATTCACACGTGAGCCTGAACCTGCCCATATTGCACCGCCGTCCTCTGAGACCGTGTTTCCGCTGAAGGTTATACTCTCGCCGGTTACGTTGACAGTTCCCGAAGCAATGTAGATTCCTCCGCCGTATTCTGCCCTGTTCTCCGTGAACTCAACACGCGAGCCGGAGATGTTCGACGTTCCAGAAGCTATGTACAATGCTCCGCCGTTCGTGGCCTTGTTGGGTGCTGAATCTGAAATGGTGTTGAACGTTACGTTTGCGCCGAGCGTGAGACCCGATGACGAGTATATAGCCCCGCCGTTGTTCGTGGCATCGTTGTCGGTGAATGAGGCCTCCGAAAGCGTAATGCTCCCGCCTGTTACTGAGACAGCACCGCCGGAATATGAGCTGTTCTTGTTGAACGTCCCAGTGATTGACGCTGTTCCTCCGTTGACCGAGACAGCCCCGCCGTAATCTGAGGCCGTGCAGTTTGAGAACGATGCACCCGTCAGAGTTGCTGAACCGCCGGAGACAGAAAGTGCGCCTCCTCGTGTCCCCGCATTGCATGAAGAGAATGTCGGCGATGTGAACACTACAGTTCCGTCCGTAATCTCAACTCCTCCGCCGCTCCCTGACGTATCGCACCTGTTGAACGTACAGCCCGTGAAGGTTACCGTTCCTGATGAGACAGTAACGCCCCCGCCATTGTCGTCGCCATTGAACGTGATATTGGAGAATGTTACGTTTTGGGTTCCGCTTGCTGCGAAATGACGGCTGCCATATGGAGCAGTTATCGAGCGCGGTGATGCTGTGAACGTAATATCCGAAATCGCCCCGTAATCCGACAAGTCAACCGTTGAAGCAATGTTCCCTGTCTCAATCGCATATTCGGCAGTCGTGCTTATCGGACGGCCTGCTGCTTCAGGAAACATAGGGTCGAACGTTATGTCATAGCTCGGATCGTTGTAGTACCGTCCGCGATAACGGTCCAAAATATAGCTTCGCGCGCTTATCGTGAAGTCGAGAGCGTTCGGAACTGTCTCAAACGTGTAATTCGTCCCTGACAATGCCGGAAACATAACCTCACCGATTTCTTCGGGCGAAATCTCCTCATCACCGCTCATTACCGCCGGAACATACTCCTTGACGACCTCAGGCTCCATCGTGAGGATTGATTCTGTTCCATTCACGTGAATGGTGATAGAGTCTGCCGACGCCCCCCACGATATAGCAGGAAGGGACAGCAGGGTTAAAAGTACCAGCGCGAGAATCTTCCTCAATGTTACCCCCTCCTTTTGAGAATAAGCATAGTGATTGCGAGTATTGAGGCCATCCCCATCGCATTGCAGCCGCCGCCGCCAGAACTTCCTGACGATAAGCCCTCTGTCTCGGTGTTTCCGGAATTTCCGTTGCCGTTGTTATAGTTGGGATTGTCCTGCCAGCCTGATGGAGCAACGAAGAATGTCATGTTCCAGCGGTTATCCTGAGTTCCGTCGCGGACAACGATGTAGTTGTTCTGCTGTGCAATCGAGTTGTCTGGAACTATGCTGAGTTCCGGCCTCTTTCCGTCCCTCGTGCCGTCCATCAACATCATGATGAAGCTGATTGTGAGAAGCCCGCTGTAGTTGTCCTGAGTGAGCCTGCCTCTGTCCTCGTCGAGAAATACCTTCACAAGCTCGTTGTAGAAGCCCTTGTCCTTGAGTTCCTGAGTCAAGTTCCAGACGTTCGATTCACCGGCTCTGAGGTAGAGGTCATACTTGTTGGCGAACATGTCCTCGATGCGCCCGGTGTTCCGCCAGACTTTGAGCATCTCGTTCCACCAAGCATTGTCGTTGATGAGCGTTACGGGAATGTTGAAGGTGATGTGAAGCGGGAGCATTCCTTCGGAGTTGGAGCTTCTGACGCCTGAGGGGATGTTCTGGTCAACTGTGAAGTACTGCAAAACGTCGTCAGCAATTACATCACGCTTTATTGAGCTTGCGGAGAACAGCTGTGCTGTCGGGACTGAGACTGTTCCTGAACCGTTCGTTACCCTCGCAACGTCGTCATAGAACGTTGTGCTTGCGAGTCTTGGCTGGAACGCTGTAACCTCGAAAAGATTGAAGCGTCCTTCCTGTGCCGGGTATCTGTATGTCTCGCCGAGCCTTTTGCCGAAGATGATCCTGTGGTTGAGGCTCAAATCGTAGTCGCCGTAGTCAGGTGTGTCAACGGGGAAGACGTGAATGGGTGTCTTGTTGTACTCGTTGACGTTGTATCGCCTATTATAGACCGTAACAAGGCCGGGCGCGATGTTGCTCTCAGCCGCAAGAAGGAACGTTCTGGGAATGTTGGTTGTTCCCTGAGGCCTGAAGATGTCGAACTTCCACGCTGACGGAGGTACTGTTCCGCCCGTGCTGTCAGGGTATCGTACAGCGTAACGGTATGACGTGTTGTTGGCGATTTCGGTCGTGAGGTAGTACTCGATGCGAGTGTTGTCGGTGTTGAGGTCGTCAACAGGAATCAAGACCCACTGATTTCCGCCGGTTGTCTTGCTCTGGTTCATCGTCCAAGTTGAGCGGTCATAAGCGATGATGTTCCCGTCAGCACCACTTGAATCTCTCAATGCCATTCTGACGACGAGAGGAGCCTGACCGTTAGCGGCCGTCCCTGAGTAGACGTTTGAGATTACCATCGGGCGTGTTATTGCCTGAGACGGTGCGCGGTCCGGGTTCTGCTGGAACATGAACGACTGTATAACCGTGTCGTACTTGTTGCGGTCATTCTGGCGTGCGATGTTGTAGTGAAACGTCTTCCATTCTGACGTGTCATTGTTGGACTGGTCAGCGGTCTTAGTGTCGATGTAGGGCGTAAGGTTCTCGTTGACGATCGTGTTCAGGCCGAGATTCGGTGTGCTTACGTCGAACGCAAGAGCCTGCGACCTCATGCTCATGTCGAACTGCCCAGCACCCTCGCTCAGAACAAGGAAGAACGTCTGCAAGTTCCTATCCTGAACGGTGTTAGCTGAGTTCCCGCTGATGACATCGAGCCTTGCTATCCCCGAAGTGAGAAGGTCGGCCGAAATTCTGACCGCCTCGCTGTGTGATGCTCCAAATGTGTCGTTTGTGTCGTTGATGACTACCCACTGCGAGCTAACTCCGCTTGGGCCTTGAAGGTCATCGAACTGGTAATCGGCATACGAAATTCCCGCCGAAATTGCTATTACCGCCAAAACTAAAGCGGCTTTACGTAAACTGTACAAAATTTATTCCTCCCATATGTATTATTTCTCACGAGTTCTGTGAGGTCTTGCACTTCTCCTCGATGCCCTATCGCTCCTTCCTGATGATGCTGACGGTGTTTCAGTTCTTGCGGATCTTCTTGATGCGCGTGAAGGTTTCTTCTCCTCTGTAATTTCGGCTGAAACTTCCTGCTCTTCACGGTTAAGCTCCTCGTCTGTTGGGACGGGTTTAGACTCAGGCTCAGGCTTCTTCTTGGGCTTAAACGGCTTCCACATCAAATCGGCTGTAATCATCGACAGGCAACGCATCGGATTTTCCCTGACGTAATGCGCGAAGCAGGCGATGATCTTCCTTGCAAAGTCGGAATACTTCTTGTCCTCAAGAATGAAAGCCAGCTCGTCAAGAACCATAGCAGCAACTGCATTCATTGATGGCAGCGAGTTCATATCCTCAGCCGTTTTCAATCGTATGCCCGCGATACTGTCCTCCGTCATGAAGAGGCCGCCGTTTATAGGGTCGCCGAATTTCTCTATCATTATATCCGCAATATTCTTAGCATTCTCGAGCCAGTCGCCCAACTGCTTCTCGCCCGCGTTGAAGTGCTTTGCGGCCTTGTAGAGCTCGACGATTCCCCAGAGGAAGTATGCGAAGTCCTCAGCTGTGGCCGTACCGTAAGCCTTCCCGTCAATCCAAACTCTCGACCAAGCTCCGGATTTATCTTTGAAACTCTTTGTGATGAACAGTGCAGTACGTTCGGCAATATCGCGCCATTCGGGAACGTTGAATGAGACAGACGCGTGAGCTAGTGCTGCGACAGCGAGGCCGTTCCAGTTCATGAGGACTTTGTTGTCGGCTCTGAGAGGGTAACGCTTGTCCCTGTAATCCAGCAAAATCTTCCGTGCCTCATACAATCTCGAAGCCACCTCAGTGCCCTTGATGCCGTAACGCCTAGCAAGCTCCGTAACTGTCGAAGCCTCGTAAAGAATATTCCAGCTCATCTGAGACCCGGCAAGCTCGCTCCCGAAGTTCCCGCTCGGCAACACTGCATAAGCCGCGCAGAATAGCCCAGCATCACCGTCAGGAAGGATGCGCTTAATCTCGTTTTCGTTCCAGAGGTAATATCGTCCTTCGCCGTCAGGAGTATCACCGTCAATGGCTGAACGTAGGCCTTGCGAGAAGGAATTGCCGTCAGCAAAATCTTTCGTAAGGCAGAATATTATGTCCTCAGCCAGAAGCCTGTTGAACGAGTTTTCTGAGATTCTTCGGGACATTGAGGCCACAAGAAGAAGCATAGCATTGTCGCAGAGCAGCTTCTCGAAATGCGGGACTAACCACTGCTCATCGGCCGAGTAAAGCGAGAATCCCCCGCCCAAATGGTCATGAATGCCGCCGCGCCACATTCTTCGGAGCGTAATGTCGGTCATCGTTGAAGCATCGGACTTGTCATGCTGAGATGCTGACGATTCTGGTGATGACTGATTGATGAGGAAAAGGAGCTTGTCATGTTCGGGAAATTTTGGCGAAGCTCCGAAGCCTCCCCAGCGAAGATCGAATATTGAGCGAGTGTCATCGAGTGCCTGATACGCTGTGAACTTCCCGATTCGTCCGGAGGATTTGTGCTTTTCGCCGGCGAGTGTGCTGAAACGTTCCTTTGCCGCCCTCGAAAGCTCATTAGCAGCGCGGTCAACGTCATCCCTCTGAACTGTCCAAAGCCATTTTATGCGAGGCATGATTTCCGTGATGCCTACCATCTGCCCCATTGTCCTCTTTGGGAGCCACGTAACGCACATGAAAGGCATACCCTCGCCTGTCATGAAGATGTTGAGGGGATAACCTGCGCTTCCGTTCTGAACGCGGCAAATTTCGAGCATTACAGCGTCAATGTCAGGTCTTTCCTCTCTGTCAACAAGAACGGGAATGCAGACCTCGTTAATCATTCCGGCGACTTCAAAGTTAGCCCAGCAATCCCGCCCCATTACGCTGCACCAATGGTTAGAGCTGTAGCCAATCGAGAGGAATATCGGCTTGTCCTCGCTTCTTGCAGTCTTGAAAGCCTCAGTTCCCCACGCATACCAGCCTACGGGGTCATTAGCGTGAAGTTTGAGATACGGGCTAAGTTCCGTCGCGAGATGATTAACAGGGATGAACGTTTTCTTCCGCGAAGGAAGGCCGTAACTCGAAGGCTGAGGCGTGTCCTCAGTGTATTCACCGTAAGCCGCAAGAGGGCCTGAGGCATTTACGAGGCTGTTAGCATATTGCATCCTGTTCAACGATTCCAATTAGCTCGCTCAAGTTGTCGATACTCTTCCATGCGCCCAAGAGCCTGAAATCCTCATGCGTGAAGTTAGCCTTAGTGATGCCAATTCCCCGAACATGTGCGCTCAAGGCTGTAACGATATCGAGGTCAGCGTCTCCGACATAGACGGTTTCAGCTGGAGAGATATTCATGTGTTCCATGAGGGCATTCATCATGGCAGGGTCAGGTTTGTAAGGCAACTTTCCATAGGGTTCTTCAGCTCCGACAATAGCGTCAAAGTAGATGTCGAGGCCAGTATGCTCAAGTACTTTTGACGGAAATTCGCGGTTTGAGAGGACGGCTAATTTCAAGCCCATTTCACGGAGACGTTTGAGAGTTGATACTGTATCCGGGTAAGGCCGTATAAGCTCCTGCTCCAAACGCTTGCTCTGCGACCTGTAGAGCTTGATCCATTCCGGCCTGTAATCCCCAAGCAACCCCTCGCAGAACGTCGGAATTGGAGTAGCGATATATTTCATCGTGAGTTCATGAGAGACCAGCGGGAGGCCTTCATGTTCAGCGACGTAATTGAAGCCGGCCATGATAGCGTAGCTAGAGTCGACGATGGTCATATCGTGGTCGAAAACTGCGAGCTTAATCACGTTCTACCTCCTGAAGCTGTTGCCCATGTTACGGAGGGTATCGTTACGAGTTTGTGAACTCTGCTGAGTCTGCATACCCGGTGCAGTCCAGTAAGATTTTGCGCGGGAATACATTGAGCTTACCCAGTTAATTCCGAAGAACTCAAGTATCATGGTAACGCCTAGAAACAGCCAAACGAAAACAGCAAGGAACGCAACTATTCTCAGCGAGGCAGAGATAGTTCTGTCAGCGGCTTCCTCTAATTTTTTGACTTCACGCTCGGCTTCTTTCTTTTCATCACGGGACATGTCTTTTTCGCCGCGTCTAATGCGGAAAATCTGCCATAAGCTTGCGCCGCTCAAAGCCCATTGATATAGGCCAAAGAGGAATATCGTTACACCTATGAAAGCGAAGAGTAGACCCATTCACGTACACCTCCTAAAGAAATGCTAACATTATATAACAAAAAGCCCCCCGCTACGAATAACGGGAGGCACCATTTACTCTGACGCGCTCAGGTCTACTGAGCCTCGAAAAGATCCTTACCTACGCCACAAAGCGGGCAGAGCCAATCTTCTGGGACATCTTCCCACTTAGTTCCCGGAGCGACGCCGTTATCGGGGTCTCCGGCCTCTGGGTCATAAACGTATCCGCATACTGTGCAGACATACTTTGTCATTGTAATTTCCTCCCTCATAAGAATTGCGACCATTATAGCATACTGCTATTTTGCGAACGTCTGGTAATATCCAGTGATGAGGATGACGAGAATTATGACCGGGACGACGTAAGTGAAGTAGCTTCTCAAACCCTGCGGGAACTTTGCGCCTTTACCTGAATCTGCCTCAGCGATGAACTTGTCCCAGCCCCAGCCGTAGCGAGTAACGCAGAACGTCAGGTATATCAGCGAGCCAATGGGAAGCAGGTTGTTGCTGAGAATGAAGTCCTCAAGGTCAAGTATTCCCGACCCAGCACCGAGAGGCTGAACGTCCGACCAAACGTTGAAGCCCAAAGCGCACGGTATTGACAGTATGATTACGCTGACGGCCATGAAGAAGACCGAGCGATGTCTTGACCAGCCAAAGCCGTCCATGAAGCAAGCCACGATGTTCTCGAAGACAGCGATGACGGTTGAGAGTGCCGCAAAGCTCATGAAGAGGAAGAACAATGCGCCCCAAATTCTGCCTTCGGGCATCTGGTTGAACATGTTGGGAAGCGTAACGAAGATCAGTCCCGGCCCTGCACCCGGATTTATGCCGTAAGCAAAACATGCCGGGAATATAATCAGTCCGGCCATGAGAGCGACGAATGTATCAAGGGCAGTGATGATGACGCTTTCACCGAGCAATGACCTGTCGCGCTTGATGTAGCTTCCGAAGATAGCCATTGAGCCTATGCCGATGCTGAGCGTGAAGAATGCCTGCCCCAAAGCGGCATAGAGCGTAGTCCCCAAGTGAGACAGCGAGAAGTCCCCAGCCTCATTGAAGAAGAGCTTGAAGAAATCGGGCTTGAGGTAAAATTCGAGACCTTTCTCTGCACCGTCAAGAGTTACAGAACGTCCGGCAAGAACCAACATCAGCATCAACAAACCGCACATCATGATTTTGGTGATGCTCTCGACGCCGCTCTGTAATCCCGCCCAGCAGACCAATGCACCGAAAATGATTACTACTGTCATCCAGAACGTAAGCTCATAAGGGTTAGCGAGCAATCCGCCGAAGAACGATCCTATTGCGTCGGGGTTGAGGCCGTCGAGTTTCCCTGTGTAGGAATAGTAAGTGTAGGCGATCATCCAGCCGTTGACGACGGTGTAGAACATCATGAGGATGTAATTCCCCGCCCAGCCGATGTAACCCCAGAGCGACCAGACTTTATGCTCTGGACGAAGGACTGCGAATGACCTTGAAACGCTCTGACCTGAAGCGCGGCCGACTGCGAACTCCATGACCATGATGGGCATAGCGAGTATGAGAAGGAAGAGTATGTAGATTAGGACGAATGCAGCCCCACCGTATTGCCCGGTTATGAAAGGGAAACGCCAGACATTTCCGAGACCTATTGCACAGCCTGCGGACAGGAAGATGAATCCGAGGCGGCTTGCGAAAGTTTCACGCGGTTTTTCCGACATGAATATTACCTCCAATGAAAATATTGTGAAGATTATAGCAGTTTGTGGGGAAAGTAAGAGCGCATAAAAGCGAAAAAAGTCCCGGCACTGCGTGGGCAATACCGGGA
>JAFRSL010000149.1 GCA_017427625.1 Synergistaceae bacterium
AATGCCCGATCAGGCCACACTTTCAGCCAACAGAATGCGATTCGATGCTGAAACGGGAGACTTCCTCGCTGACGGCAACGTAATAATCACAGCTGGCGATCTCAAGCTCACAGCCCCCGAAGGTTCAGGAAACGTAGACTCACGGATCGTGAACTTCGACAAGGGCATAACAGCTTCAGGTAAATGGTACGGCGACAAAGTTGACCTCAAAGCCGGAAGGGTCTCGCTCTCATTTCAAGACATACCTAGCTGCAAGTTTCAAGGCGGCGTAAAAGGCAGCATGGGAACAATGAAACTTGACGCTGACCGTCTCACCATCACAGGCGCAGGAGGATTTGACCAGCCTTCAGGAAAGGACACTCAGACGAAATTCTGGATCGTGAACGCCCGCAATCTTGAGGACAGTTCGAGAGGATTGAGTTTCGGGGCAGATTCTGTTGAGGGACTGCTCAGGGCCGGAGACCTCCATGAACTCACAGCCAAGAAAAGCGTCTGGCTCAAAGGAAAGCCCAAAGCTCAGGGCGAACCCGTAAGTCTCAAAGGCGACAACGCATTATACTCGCTCGCAAGAGGAAGCGTCGTCGTTAGCGGCCATGTCGTAGCAGTTCAAGGCGGAAGAACGCTGAAATCTGACTCAGTTGTATACTTCCCAGACCAGAACAGAGTCGAGGCTCTCGGCGGATTAACACGAAGGACACAGAGCGGTGCAGTAAGTTCTGACCGCGCAGAAATTACAATCGACATCAACCGTGAGCGCAAGAAGCAGGACTCACAGCAGACCATAAAGATTGAACCAGCTCCCAAAGAATCAAAACCGGCAAAATCTCAGCCCAAGAAGAAATCCTCGACATCAACTACAAGGAAGACACGCAAGAAATGAGCGGGATTAAGGGACTGACAGCCTCAGATTTGCGGAAAGGTTACAGCGGAAGGCTCGTAGTCGGCGGGGTAAGCATTAACGTTGACGCTGGGGAGGTCGTCGGGCTTCTCGGCCCAAACGGCGCGGGGAAAACTACGTCATTCTACATGATCGTCGGTCTAATACGTCCAGATTCTGGTCTCGTAATGATTGACGGCGAGGAGATTACGGGCCTTCCTGTCTACGAACGCGCAAGAAGGGGAATCGGATACTTGCCGCAGGAAGCCTCAGTGTTCAGGAATCTCACAGTCCGAGAAAATATCGACCTCGTATGGGAAGAAACTGGAAAGCGCAAGAAAGCCAAAGAACTCACCGATGAATTGCTTGAACAGTTCAAGATTACTCACATTGCAGACACTAAGGGTTACGCACTCTCAGGCGGTGAGAGAAGACGTGTCGAGATTGCCCGTGCATTGACGCTGAAGCCGAAATTCATATTGCTTGACGAACCTTTCAGCGGGATTGATCCTATTGCAGTCGCCGACATTCAGAGCATGATTCACGAACTCAAAGCTCAGGGCTACGGAATCCTAATCACCGATCACAACGTTCGTGAGACTCTTTCAATAACAGACCGAACATATCTCATACATGACGGTAAAATATTTCTGTCAGGTTCGCCGGAGGAAGTTGCTGGCAATGAGCTTGCGAGGAAATTCTATCTTGGTGAACATTTCGAATGGGAAGGGGCGCATCATCATCAGGAACAGTAACAGGGATCACGGCGAGACACTAACGCTTACAATCTCAGGCCTGACTAGCGAGGGTGCTGGAATTTCGAGGACTGACAGGGGAGTTGTGTTTGTTCACGGGGCATTGCCGGGCGAAAAGGTTGCTGCAAGAATTGTGGCTAGAAAGAAGGATTTTGCGATTGCTGATACAGTTTCGGTTGAAGAAGCATCACATGGCCGGGCTGTGCCTAAGTGCAAATATTATGGAAGGTGCGGAGGCTGCCAGCTTCAGCACGCAGATTACGCCGCACAGTTGAAGCTGAAGGCCGGGATAGTTCGGGATGCTATGACTAGGCTCGGAGGTTTCCCGCCGGAACTTTTTGACGGCCTCGAATGCGAACCATCGCCGGAATATTGGGGCTACCGTAACAAGGCTGCGTTTCCAGTTCAGGACATTAACGGGCGTATTGCTACGGGGTTTTACCGCGCTGGGACTCACAGGCTCGAATTTATCCGAACGTGCCCAGTAAACGCAAAGAGGCTCAACGATATGTATTCGCGAATTCTTGAGGGCCTTGAAAAGAATCGCTGCCCATTTGACGGCTATAACGAGACCAATCACACGGGCAAGCTCCGCCACATCATCGCACGCACAGGAATCAACACGGGAGAGTCGCTTCTTTCGTTCGTGTTAAACGGGAAACTTTCGGCGAAAAGCGTGAAGGCTCTCGCATCATTGGGGAACTTGGTGCGCCCTGACACTCTCACATTGAATCACAACTCAAAGCCCGGCAACGTCATACTTGGAGCATATACGGAAAATCTTACGGGAACGGGGCTAATATCTGAGCGTCTAGGGAAATACCGTCTGACTTTCGACACGGCATCATTTTTTCAGGTCAACACGGGACAAGCTGAGAAACTTTTCGCTTATGCCTCATCAATGGCTAGGGGTGCGAAAAATGTTCTGGAACTCTACAGCGGTGTTGGGTCATTGACATGCTGGCTTGCTGAAGAAGCTGGGAGTGTTACGAGCGTTGAGGAGTACAAAGGCGCGGTGAAGATGGCTGTTAGGAATCTTGAAGCCAACAATTTCGGGAACGTTAGGGCATTGTGCGGGAAGTCCGAAGATGTCATCGCTGATTTATCGGAGAAGTACGATGCTGTTGTGCTTGATCCTCCGCGTGATGGCTGTGAACGTTCTGTGATTGAGGCGTTGAATAATTTCGGAGTGAGGAAGGTCGTGTATGTCTCATGCAATCCTGCGACGCTCGCGAGGGACTGCAAGATTCTTGCGGGGCATGGTTATAGGCTTGAAAGCGTGAGGGCATTTGATATGTTTCCGCAGACTGCTCATGTTGAGACTGTGTGCCTCTTGAGCAACCGAAAACCTGACTCATATGTGCACCTGAATCTGAAGATGGAGGACTATTACAGAATCAAGGATGCCCATAAAGAGCAGGAAAAGAAATAATCATATTTCCATCACTTGCGAAGACGGCAAACTGATCATCGCTCAAGACATTGAGAGAGTCGCTGTAAAGGCCACAGAGGAAGCGTTTATAGAAAGAGAGATGAAGAACCTGCAGAAGCGTTATGAAGCCAAGAAACGGGCGCTGCGGGCTCAGATGGTCACAGAACCGGGAGCGAGGTGGTGAGTATGTTTTCAACGGAAGAACTTCAAGCAATCAGCCAAACATAATTTACGGTGATTACGGCTGATCCCTACGATGTGACGATACAGTCCCAGAATACTGGTCACTATTGGT
Organism: Synergistaceae bacterium; assembly: GCA_017427625.1. GTDB lineage: Bacteria > Synergistota > Synergistia > Synergistales > Aminobacteriaceae > JAFUXM01. The sequence goes on from JAFRSL010000149.1 coordinate 3,360, forward strand.
ATCTGCACAGCACAGACTATCCAACTGGATGGAGCCTGTATCATCTTTCATAAGCACCGTTACCAGCATCCGTACCACCAACATGGAAGAGCACAGACGCTACGATAAGCGGTACGGTCTAATGAACTACCGCCACTTATAGAGATGTCGGCTTCCTGAGCGTAGCGCGCGAAGCAACTCAACGAAGACCGCGCTACAGTCCGATGTTTTGGCTGGAGTCGTCTTGCCGGAGGACGCAGTATACCCTCTCCATAAGGCGCAAGTTCCCGTAGTCCCATAGCGTACTTCGTTCTACGATATGCCCCGAAAGGACGGTACATTATTTTCTTTTATCTGCCTCAGGCACTTGGTTTTCGTCTCCTGAGTTCCGTTATTCTGAGTGTAGTTGCTCACTTTCATTTTTAAAATATAATAGCTCCCGGAATATTAAGGGAGTGAAACTTTTGACGGACGAAGAGAAACAGCAAGTTCAAAACCTAATCAGCGCGAGAACGAAATTACTGACCGAGAAGATTGCGCGTCAGGACGAGGACATAAAATCTCTGAGCTCAACGATAATAACCCTGAGCAACGGAATAGAGTCCCGCGACCTTGAGATTGAGGGCCTGAAATCCCAGCTCTCGGAGTCGCAGGAACAGAACCGAAAACTTCTCGCGCTAGTTCAATCATCACCGCAAGCACCGAAGCCAATCGCGCCCGAACCCGTAAAGCCCAACTACCTTTTATCGCTCTTACGGCAGCACTTCGGGTTTGACGCTTTCAAGTCAGGGCAGGAAGAGATTATTGACGCATTACTTTCGGGGCGGGACGTATTCTGCTCAATGCCGGAAAATTACGGGAAGAGCATCTGCTACCGACTCCCTGCGCTGTTGATGCCGGGATTGACTCTCGCTGTTACCCCAGATGACCCGCAGGAATCACTCAGAGATTCGCACTCAGAGATTCTCACGCCATCACTCACTCCCTCAAAGAGACGTGAAATCCTCCGAAAAGTCCGAAGCGGAACGGCGAAGATACTTTATTCCTCAATGTCGCAGCTCAACGAACCTGACACAGTTTCAGCCCTAAAGAAGTCCGAAATCTCAATGTCCGCGCTCCTCACAAGCTGGGACAGTCCCAACAGCCTCGAAAACTGGACGGCCTTCATCTCATCATTGACACCGAGAAGGATAACCGCCGGAGTTTTTGCCGACACAACGAGTCCCGCAATGCGTCAGGAACTAATGAAACTTGCCGATCTTCATTCGCCCCTGAAAGTTGTTACGGGCTTCAAGAGGCCAAACAGGACGTTCCGCGTCTTCAAGACCGAGAACAAGACCGCAATTCTCAGGGACATTCTTGCTGACAAAAGCGGTCTTGCCGGAATAATATACTGTTCGACACCTGAGAACGCCTACAAAATTGGCGAGGCTCTGAGAGACTTTGACGGCCTCAATGAGCGCATAATCATAATGCCGATGCTTCTCTACCGTGAGATCAATCGGAATGATATTCGCTTCACGGTTCACTATGATTTGCCTGAAACTTTGGGCGCGTACTCACAGCAGATTAACATAGCAGGTTCTGACGGGATGAAATCGGAGTGCATAGTCTTGGCTTCACGCAACGACCTCCGTAACACCGAACGCCCCGTAATATCATTCTGTGAGAGCAAAGAGCCGGGCGACTTCTTACTCTCATATCTCGGCGAGGACGACAAATTTTCCGCCACTAAGTCCGAAAATGAAGAATCCCCGAAAATTTCCCCTGATGACATTTCGGATTTCGACTTCGGTAACACAAACGAGTCTCAGCGCGAGGCCATAACGTCAGCAAGCGGGCCTCTCCTGATAATTGCGGGGCCGGGAACTGGAAAGACATTCACACTCGTCGAACGTGTGGTCTTCCTAATCCAGAAGAAGCGCGTGAACCCCGAGAATATTATGCTTGCGACTTTCACCGACAAGGCAGCCTCCGAGTTTCTCACGAGGATAACGCAGGAGCTTTCACGGCGTAACATTCCTGCAGACACGAACGCGATGTACACGGGGACGTTCCACGCGATATGCTCACGAATCCTCAGCGAGTACGCGGAACTTACGGGGAGGCACAAGAATTTCAACATACTCGACGACTTCAGACATGCTTACACGATCATGCAGAACATGAAAAAGTTTAACGGGATTCGCGGTCTCAATGACGCTCTGAAGACTCAAGGAAAGTGGGCTAACTCCTGTGAGCTTAGGGACTACATCAACACTCTCTCGGAGGAACTGACTGACCCGGAGGAATTACTGCGTGATTCTTCTCCTGCCGTGAACGCTCTCGGCAATGCCATGAAGATTCACGATGAAATTCTCCGTGAGACAAATTCAATGAGCTACTCGGCCTTACTCGTCGAGACGTACAAACTTCTCCGCGACAACCCTGAAATATTGGCCGACCTTCAAAGCCGCGTGAAGTACATCATGGTTGACGAGTACCAAGACACGAATTACGTCCAAGAGCAGATAGCGTTCATGATTGCGGGCGAAGGGAGAAATATTTGCGCTGCCGGAGACGATGACCAGAGCATATACAGATTTCGGGGTGCTGAGGTCAGGAACATTCTCGAATTTCCTGAACGTTTCGGGAAGAACGAGTGCAAGATCGTCCGCCTAATGCTGAACTACAGGAGCAGGCCGGGAATTATCGACTTCTTCAGCGCATGGATTAACGGCACCGGGAGATTCTTCGCGTGGGAGAATTTTCGCCATGACAAGAAGCTAGAAGCATACAGGCCGGCCATGAAGTGCCCCTCCGTAATGAGGCTTGCGGGATTGAACGACAGGAGCGAATGGCACGAGAAAATCTTTCACCTCATAAACGCCCTTAAAGACTCCGGCAGACTTACTGATTACAGTCAGATGGCATTCCTTTTCCGCTCGGTCAGAAGCAACGATGTCAAAGCCCTGTCGCAATACCTTGAGGAACACAATATCAGCGTCTACAGTCCGCGCTCTAACATGTTTTTCCAGCGGGGCGAAGTACAGTTCGCAATCGGCTGTATAATCGCGATGTTCCCGGAATATTTGAAGTCTTTGGAGTCCGGTGCGTTCAACTTTCAGGGTGCTGAACCTGAACACATATCCTACTACATCGGCTGCCTGAAGTACGTTAAACGATACATTGACCGTCAGCAGTATTCCAGCCTGAAGAAGCACATTGCCTCACGGAGAAAGTACCACGCAAACCTGAAGGGCTACACGGGCTACACGTTCTCGGATTTGGCGTACGAACTTTTTGCTTTCTACCCGTTCAATCACGCTCTTGATGCCGAAATTTCAGGGACTGTGAAGGACTTGCGCCCTGCCCGGAACTTGTCGCGGCTCGTTCAGGTAATCCGGCAATTTGAACACAGCAAC
>JAFRSL010000150.1 GCA_017427625.1 Synergistaceae bacterium
AATCTGTCAACAAGCGTCGAAATATCCTCGCCCAAATCGTGAATCGCGTTCAGAAAAAGCATGGCCGTGCATAGCCCGTCGCCTGTCGATGTGAACTTGCTTGCGATGATGTGGCCTGACTGCTCGCCTCCAAGACCCGCCCCCGATTCCCTCATGGTCTCAAGAACGTACCTGTCTCCAACTGGACAGCGGAGAGTCTTTATTCCCTCGTTCGCAAGGTGAGCCTCAAGTGCCATGTTGCTCATAACGGTAACAACAACCTTGTCGTTCCCCGAACGCTTCAGCCAACGCCCAAGCACCCAGAGGATAATGTCGCCGTCAATGATCCGGCCTTTGCCGTCAGAAATCAGAACCCTGTCAGCATCGCCGTCAAACGCAAATCCCATCGCAAGCCCGTTAGATTTAACGTACTCTGTGAGATTGGCCATGTGCATTACGCCGCAATCACGGTTGATGTTGAGACCGTCATATTCTCGCGAGATTATGGGAGTGTTTAGGCGGGAAAATCTTGTTGCTTCAACGAGGACGGGTACGCTCTTTGCCGATGCTCCGTTCGCACAGTCAAAAGCTACTCCGTCAATCGCCGCGTCCGGATTAAGGAGTGAGGCTATATGACGCGCGTAATCCTCCACAAGTTCAGGAGCGTCATGTATCCTTCCGACGTTGAGGGTGTTGCTTCGCTCATCACGTGAAAGTATCTCCTCGATGGCAAGTTCCTCGTCGTCCGAGAGCTTGCAGCCGTCAGGGCCGAGAAACTTTATCCCGTTGTACTCCGCCGGATTGTGGGACGCGCTTATCACAGCCCCTCCGTCAGCACCGAGTGCCTTAACCGCATAGCTAACGCCCGGTGTTGGGATTACTCCCGCTAGGTAAACGTCAGCCCCCTCCGAGCTTATCCCCGAATAAAGCGCGCCCTCGAGCATTCGCCCGCTTAGTCTGGTATCGCTTCCGATTACGATCTTACGGCCATGATTGAACCTGATAAATGAACGTCCGAGTTTCAGCGCAAACTCTGGGGTCATGTTGCCGGAATTTGCGAGGTCTCGAACGCCGTCTGTTCCGAAAAATTTTCGTTCGTTGCCCAAATTTATACTTCTCCTTTCATTTTCAGCAATGATGTTCTGATGCTCTCTATTTGATCTGCGTTCATGCCATGTTCCCGCAGAAGTCTCACCGTGTCTTCCACAGTCTCAATACGGCCTTGCTCCTTGCCAAGTACGATGCCTTGCTCCCTGACATCGTAAATCAGACTGTTTCTTTCCAGTGAATCAAGCACGTAATTTCTCCTCCATTCCCAATTATGTTTCGCGTACATTAGCCGGCGTTCAAGCTGTTGTATAAATTCATCATCTGAACTCTTGCCGCCTACAAAGTCAATAAACGCCTTCAGCTTTGACGATACTTCTTTGTCCTGACCCCTTGTACTGAGAAATATTGTCGATGTTCCGTCTTCAAGCGCGAGTTCCTTAACCTCGCAGCAGAATTTCTTGAACGTGTACACATATCTCCTCAGTCCGAATGGGTCAAAATCACAGATGAATATCACATATACTTCCGGCATTTCCTCGTAACGCTTGTACTTCTTTCTTTCCCTTGCATCGAGATCCGTTGCTGAGTGATATGCCCTTGAACGCTTTGCAAGATACTTCACGTTAGCAATCTGCATCTCAAGTATGATGATTCTTCCCCTGTTATCATGGAGGTAAACATCAAACCTTACCCCGTACGTGTCAAGTGTCTCATGCGCGCTCTTCTGGCGTTCATGCAGCGTTATCCGCTCTATGTTCAGTTCCGGCAATATCCTTCTCACAAGCTCAAGACTCAAATCCAAATCCTGAAAAACTTTCCCGAACATAAAATCATTTGCTATCGTCAGGTTCTCCCATCTCTGCTCAAATGGCAGACTGAGATTCATCTCGTCAATGTTCACCGCATCACCTCCATAAAACTGTATTGGAATATTGTAACTGCTTACTGAGAATTTTTCAGAGTAATTTTTAATCTTGATAAATTTTGTCGGATATGTTATTCTTTCCGCCGTCAAATTTAGTCAGAAAGGAGAAATTTTCGTTGAGGCTTTCGACAACAGCACGTTACAGCCTGAGGGCATTATCCGATTTAAGCTCGTCCCCAAACAACGAGCCTGTATCAATCAGCGGCATAGCATCACGTCAGAACATTCCCGTAACGTATCTTGAGCAGATTTTCGGGAAGCTGCGTCGCGGAGGAATACTTGAGAGCGTCAGAGGCGCACAGGGCGGCTACATGCTTGCGCGTCCGGCCAATGACATCACGATTTCGGAGATACTTCAGGCTTTGGGCGAACCTGTAATATTCGGGTCATGCCAAACTGAGAAGGGCTGCGAGAACGCCGTAACATGTCCGACTTTCAACCTTTGGCGGAAAGTTAAAGGCTCGGTTGACGAGATACTAAGGACGACGACGCTTGAGGATATTGCTGACGAAAAGATTTCACTCCTTGAGACACAAGCCCTTGACCCCGAACGTGTCGAGGCCAAGCGCAAAGCAGAGGAATCAAAGGGGGAGTAAACATAAATGTTCGTATACATGGATCACACAGCTACAACTCCGACAAGCCCCGAAGTCTTGAAAGCAATGATGCCTTACTTCGGGGAAAATTTCGGAAACCCTTCGAGCGTCTACTCGTTCTCGAAGAAAAGCAGGTCTGCAATCGAGAAGGCTCGCACTCAAGTCGCAAACGCCCTTAACGCTGACCCTTCAGAAATATTCTTCACTAGTTCCGGGACTGAGGCCGATAATTGGGCTTTGAAAGGAACTTTGGAGAAGGGCAAAATTTCCGGCAAGAACCATATTATCACTACAGCGATTGAGCATCACGCGATACTTCACACATGCGAGTACCTTCACAAGGTCGAGGGTGCTGAGATAACGTATCTTCCTGTTGACGCTGAAGGTTTAGTGAGTGTTGACGATGTCAGGAACGCTATAACCGACAAGACCGCTCTGGTCTCCGTGATGTTTGCGAACAACGAGGTCGGAACCATTGAGCCTATCGCTGAAATCGGGGCATTGTGCAGGGAGAGAAAGATTCCTTTCCACACCGATGCAGTTCAGGCTGCTGCACACTTGAAGATTGACGTTAAGGCCATGAATATTGACATGCTCTCAATGTCAGCACACAAGATGTACGGCCCCAAAGGAGTCGGAGCGTTGTACCTTCGCAAAGGATTGAGGCCGGAGAACTTCATGCACGGAGGAGCGCAGGAGAAGGGCCGTCGGGCAAGCACTGAGAACATTGCGGGGATTGTAGGTTTCGGCGAAGCTATGGAGATTTTGCAGGGGAGACTAGCTGATGACTTGGCCACGAACTCGGCAAGAAGAGACAGGCTAATCGCAGGGATACTTGAGCGAATACCTCACGCAAAACTCAACGGCGCAAC
>JAFRSL010000151.1 GCA_017427625.1 Synergistaceae bacterium
ACCCCCTCGCCAACAAGTTGGCCCTCTCCCCCTTGACATGGGGCGCAAAATTCCATGCATTTCCAGTCGCCCCTGCGTAAGGGGAGATGTCGAATGCAATGAGACAGAGGGGTCGCCTTTTCGGATTTGCCGCTGTGGGATTTACCTTACCTCACGTACTTGCTGTAGGCTTCCTTCATTCTTGCGAGTGCCTCATGAATATATCTCGTAGGGCAGGCAAGATTCCATCTCTCGAATCCCTCGCCCTGCTTCCCGAAAACATATCCCTCGTCGAAGAATAATCTCGCTTCCTCGTGATTGATGCGCTCAATCTCCTTGTAACTCAATCCGAGACCGTTCAAGTTCAGCCAAAGAAGATACGTCCCTTCAAGTTCATGAACTTTTACCGCCGGAAACTCGCGGGCCATGAAGTCGCAAACGACTTCCCTGTTCGCGTCAATGACACTCAGGCACTCATCGAGCCATTCAGCACAGTGCTTGTAAGCAGCCTCGCAAGCAACGTAGCCTAGAATGTTGCACTTAGGATTAGGGTTCGACAGTCTCAGTGAGGCAAGGAATTTTTCGCGGAGCTTTGGATTGGGGACAAAGATGTTCGATGTCTGAAGCCCCGCAATGTTGAATGTCTTGCTTGGAGCTGTGAGAACGAGGCAGTTCTGCGCGAACTCATCACTTATTGACGCAAAGACCGTGTGAACATGGCCGGGCATGATGAGGTCGAAATGAATCTCGTCCGAGACGACAAGAACATCATGTTTCAGGCAAATCTCGCCGATTCGTGTCAGTTCCTCACGAGTCCATACTTTCCCTGTAGGATTGTGAGGGCTGCAAAGGATCAGCATCTTCGTGTCAGGGTCTGAGGCTTTGCGCTCCATGTCGTCAAAATCAATCTCATAGCTCGTTCCCGTGTTGATGAGATGATTGTCGATAAGTTTCCGGTGCGTCGAATTGATTGCTATGCTCATGGGGTAATACACGGGGGTCATTATCATAACGCCGTCGCCATCGTTCGTGTAAGTTCTAACGGCTTGGAAGAACGCATTTACGACACCGCTTGAAGGGAGTATCCATTCAGGTTTAGCGTCCCAGTTTCGGCGGGACTTCATCCATGAGCATACTGTTGCGAGATATTCAGGCGTTGGATTTTCGTAGCCCATTATGGACGTGTCAAGCTCGCGCTTCAATGCCTCGACGATTTCCGGCGGTGTTACGAACTCCATGTCAGCGACTGAGAACGGGATTATGTCCTCAGTTTCTTTGACATCGTGCTTCACCATCTCATTCCATTTCATCGAGCCTGTGTTGAATCTCTTCCGTACTGTCTCAAAGTCATACTTCATTGCGTCATCACTCCTTTTTCTTTATCACAATTCTAAACGCTCTTCCATCTTTTCGCACCATCTCACAAAAATTTTATTATTCAGCAAATTTATATTGCCGAAAATTATCAAAATTTCCCGAGCGGTAATAACTATTGTCAATAATAAGTTGCTTTTATAAAAATATTTATGCTTTTCATTTGCTGTTAACTCATATAGAATTGCGCCATTCAAAAAGACAACACATTCTTTCAGGAGGTACAAAATGCAGAGAGAAGCATTAGACGGAGTTCGTATACTCGACATCTCGACAGTAATAGCAGGGCCATTCGGGGCAGGAATACTTGCAGACTTCGGTGCGGAAGTCATAAAGGTCGAAATGCCCGGACGCGGAGACACATTCAGGGCAATGGGACCGCTCAAAGACGGCGTTTCAATTCGCTGGCCGTCAATGGGACGCAACAAGAAGAGCATCACCCTCGATTTCCACTTTGACGAGGGCAAAAAGGTTTTCCTCGACCTCGTGAAGAAGAGCGACGTAATCATCGAGAACTTCAGGACGGGAACGCTCGCTAAATGGGGAATGGGTATTGACGTTCTCAGGCAAGCTAATCCCGACATCATCGTTACCCACGTTACGGGTTACGGTCAGACAGGCCCGAACGCAAAACTCGCAGGTCTCGGCCTACCTCTCGGAGCATTTTCGGGAATGACGTACATGCAGGGCTACCCCGACAGAGCACCCGTAAGTCCTCCCTTCGCGCTTGCTGACTTCATAGCCGGCCTCAACGTCGTAATGGGGACAATGATTGCCCTCTATCACCGCGACGCTCTCAAGGGAAAAGGTCAGGAAGTTGACGTGAGTCTTTACGAGGGGATTCTCAGAATGGAGGAAAACTTCATCGCACAGCTTGACGTTCTCGGCATCAACAAGGAACGTACTCCAATGCCCAGCGGTTCATCAGTACCAATCGGCACAAACGAGACAAAAGACGGGAAATGGGTCGTCATGGTTTGCAGCACTGACCCCGTGTTTGCTCACCTCTGCGATGCTATGGAGCGTCCTGACTGGCTTCCAAAATACGAGAAGTCGAAAGCCCGCCTCCCTGACGCTGAAATCCTCAACGGTGCAATGCGAGAGTGGGTTCACAGCCTAACATACGCCGAACTCAAAGAGAAATGCGACAAGGCTGGAATGCCCGTTGCACAGGTCATGAGCATGAAGGACATCTTCGAGGATCCTCACTACAAGGCGAGGAATGACATCGTTGACGTTCAGGTTGAGGAGGAGTTCGGACACGTGAAGATGCCCAATGCTTTCCCGTTCATGAGCGAGACTCCTGGAAGAATCAAGTGGCCCGGTCAGAAACTCGGCGCGTCGAATGAGGCAATCTACAAGGGCATACTCGGAATGAGCAATGCAGAGATTGAGGAACTCAGAGCGAAGAAAGTCATATAGGAAATTTTTGGGGAAATTTCTGACTCTAGTGTATATTCGAGTCGGTAATAATATATAAATCATCAGGAGGTTTCATATCATGAAAAAGTTTCAAGCGCTAATTCTGGTTTCTGTTCTCTTCCTCAGTGCTTCATCTGCACTCGCTGGGACTCAGCTAACAGCAGGAGCAATCGGCACAACGAGTGATACCTACATGCTCGTTATGGGCTGGGCAAACGCTCTCAAGCAGGCAGGCTCAAGCGTAACACTCACGCCCCTTGAGGCCGGCGGAACAGTAAAGCTCCTTCGCGGACTCATCACGAACAAATGGGACATCGGATTCATCGCCTCCCCTCATTACGCCAACGCACTCGCGGGAGAACTGAACTTCGAGAAAGACCCTCCATCACTCCGCGAACGCTACAAGAAAGTCCGCACACTCTTCGGGATTCTCTCGGGAATGGGAATGTACGTAGTCAGGGGCGACAGCGACATCATCACTATCCCCGACCTCAAGGGCAAAAAGCTCGCAATCGGTGCGCCGGGCGGAATGGCTGGACTCGTTACGCGCAGGCTCTTCAAAGCATACGGTCTTGACGCTGACAAGAACGACTACTCGGCCCAGTATCTCGAATACGGCTCGGCACTCGATGAGATGAGAAGCAACCTTCTCGACGGCACGATCCTGTGGGGTGGTATTCCTCAGAGCGGGGCATTCAACTTCACGAGGCAGATACCCCTTCGCTTCCTCCCGATTGACGCGGAGAAGTTCGAGGAGTTCAGAAAGGACATGCCGCAGGGACAGTACTACATGCTGAAGGAGTTTTCACCGGAGCTTCTGAAGTCGGTGTACGGCGAGAAGAATATCATCCAGGACAAGCCCGCTAATATGTGGACGTTCCAGATGATGGTGGTAGTACGCGATGACATGCCCGATGATGTGGCCTACGAAATAACAAAGCAGTTCTGGGAAAATCTCGACTTCGTGAAAAGCACAGCGGCTTCATTGCAGTCGATTGACCCGAAAGAAGCATTGACGGTTCTCTCGGCGGAGTTCCATCCCGGTGCGGTGAAATACTACAAGGAAAAAGGCTGGCTTTAAGTCAGGCAGAACAAAAGGCAGGGGCAGCGTATGCTCCTGTCCTTTCTATCTAAAGAGGTGAAAAATATCATGGCGGAAAAAGATTTGTTCGCAAAGTTACGTTTCTGGATTGGGACACTTCTATGTGTCTTCCTGACATGTTTCACGGTTTACACGATTTTGCTGGGACAGTTCACGGCTCAGGTTCAGCGGGGAATATTCCTACTTTGCGCGGGAGTTGCTGTATTCTGCTTCAAGCCCTTCAATCCAAAGTGGGAGGATGGAGACAACAACGCTCTCAAATGGCTTGGAAGAGTAATCGACATCGTAGTTGCAGGAATGATGATTTACGCGGTCGTCTATCTTCTTCAAAACTACTTCGAGATTACGGCAGAGCGCGAAGGGTGGCCGAATGAGGCGGATTTAGTCTGCTATACTCTCGGAACGATCAGCGTCCTTGAAGGCGTAAGACGGACTCACGGCTTCATGCTTCTCAGCGTAATTCTCGTCGTCGTAGCATATCTTTTCTGGGGACACTTCCTGCCAGGAATGTTCTATCATCAGCCCCTCATGTTCTCGGAAATAATCGAGATGAGTTTCAGCATGAGCGGAGTTTTCGGCGTGGCTCTGACAACAGTCGCAAACGTCATAGCGATATTCATCGTTCTAGGAGCTGTATTGTTGTTGACAGGAACAGGAGACCTTTTCATTGACCTTGCGTTCATGTTCACAGGACGTTATGTCGGAGGCCCTGCACAGTCAGCAGTTATAGCTTCCGCACTTTTCGGCTCAATAAACGGTTCAGGCCCCGCAAACGTAATGAGTACGGGTTCATTCACGATTCCATTGATGACAAGATGCGGTTACAGCGAGACATTCGCGGGCGCAGTTTCAGCTACGGCCTCATGCGTGGGACAGATCATGCCTCCTGTAATGGGAGTAGGCGCGTTCCTCATGGCCGAGATAACGGGAGTACCTTACAGCCAGATAATGATAATCGCAGTCGTACCTGCACTCCTCTATACCATATCGCTGATGATGAACGTCCGTCTTCAGGCATTCAAGCAGGGATTGAGACCTCTGGCTGATGATGAGCTTCCGAAGTTCCACAAGGGTTGGGTACCGAGAATCATCGTTCTTCTTGCGACTGTTACGGTATTGCTGTGGCAGATATTCAACGGTGCTGCTCCGAGCATGGCCGGACTTCAGGCTACGGGTACGCTCCTTGTAGGCTCACTACTCGTGAAGGAGATGCGCCCCGATTTCTCGAAACTCTGGCAGATGTTCGTTGAGGGCGGAAAAGGACTCCTCTCGCTCACAATAGTGTGCGCTGCTATCGGCATCGTAATCGGAGGACTCAGCATCACTGGACTCGGTGTTCGTTTCAGTCAGGCAATAATCAGCATCGGGCAGTCAAATTTGTTCCTCGCGCTTTTGATGGCGGCACTGTGCTATGTGATTGTCGGAATGGGACTTCCTACGGCGGCTTCGTATCTGATGGTGGTATTCATCGCTGCACCTGCAATAACGAATCTCGGTCTCTCCGTAATCTCGACGCACCTCTTCATCTTCTACTACGCTGTACTCTCGGCGATAACTCCTCCCGTTGCCCTGAATGCTTACGCGGCTTCTGGAATCGCAAAGAGTTCACCGTTGAGCATAGGATTTGAGTCTGTGAGGATAGGACTTGTGGGCTTTATGCTGCCGTTCATGTGGATATACAACCCCGACATAATGCTCGGTGAAGGTCATTCCATCATAGCGTCCGTGCTGGGGATAATAGCCTGCCTCCTGGCAATATACCTTCTCGGCGCGGCAAACATAGGGTATATGCGAAAGAGCCTCAATATCCCTGAGCGCGTAATATCTGCCCTAATCGGTGTAATGCTCATAACCCCCGCTGTATTCGTCAACAATTACGTCTGGAAGATTGCAGGAATAATTCTCGGAGCCGGGCTTTATGTATGGTTCGGCAGAGGTAGAAAGAATGAAGGCTGATATTCTCATCAAGGGCGGCCATGTTGTTGACCCCTCTCAGAATCTCGATGCTGTAACTTCAGTCGCGATCACCGGCAACAGGATAGTCCCAGCGGACAACGATGTTAAAGCGACACGGACGGTTGACGCTTCAGGGTGCTATGTTTTTCCGGGACTGATAGACTTCCACACACACCTGAATCATCTCGGCTCAGGACTCGGCACTACCCCCGACATAATGGCGGCTTCGGGCGTAACGTCAGCGGTCGATGCAGGCTCAACAGGCTGCTTGAACTTCCCGCTGTTCATGAATGGGACACTCGAACGCTCAATTCTGAGACTGAAGGCATATCTCTCTGTCTACTCTTTGGGCATAGGCGGCGGAGGATTTGCGGAGGACTTTGACCCTTCACGCTTTGACGAAAAACGAATTTCTGACACGTTCTCGCGCTATAGTGATTCGCTTCTCGGTCTCAAGATCCGCCTGAGCATTCCCCTCACAAATAGCATTGAGCCTCTTGAACGAATGATTGAGATTGCGGAGCGTCTTGGGACTTCAGTGTGCGTCCACACGACAAACCCGCCGTGTTAATGCGGTGAGATAGCGCAGATTCTGAGGAAGGGCGACATATTCTGCCACGTCTATCACGGAAAGGGTGCGACGATCCTCGATGAAGCTGGGAATATTTACCCTGAGATTCTTGAAGCCCGAAAGCGCGGAGTGATATTCGATGCTGCTCACGGCAACAATCATTTCTCGAACGCGATATGTGCAAATTCCCTCGAAATGGGGTTCATGCCCGACGTTATTTCAACGGACATGACAGGCGATAAGATGTTCTACGGCCTCAGAGCGAGAAGCCTTCCGTTCGTGATGTCGAAGTTCCTGTCGCTCGGAATGCCTCTCTATGATGTCATACGATGCGTTACGGACATACCCGCGAGTCTCATGAAGATGGGAGGAAGAATTGGTACGCTGAAGCCCGGAGCATTGGCGGACGTTTCAGTGTTCAGGCTTGAGGACAGAGAATTTCCGACGATAGATTACAGCGGAGAGAAGTACACCTGTACGAAGATGCTAATTCCGCAGATGACGGTAATCGACGGCAACATAGTCTTCGCACAGCAGGACTTCAGCATGTTTCAATGATTACGGCATGAAGAGCTTATCATACTTCGCGTAAGTCATACACTGCCTCCTGACAAGCCCGATGAACTCATAAGCATAACTTGAGAATGTTCGTTTCTTGAGCCATGCTATGACCACCGGGTTTGTCTCTTTCATGTCCTTTATGGGGAAGACATTTAGAATCCCTCCGCATTCCTCGTTGAGTTTCAGGAGCTTGGGAAGGTACATCGTAAGGCAGAAGCTCGCTGCGTAATCCCTCGCAGACATTATGTGATGCAAGTCGGGGTGCGATGACACATGTATGCAGTTCAGCTCAATGCCCAACCTCTCAGCATGACGCTTCACCATGATATGCGACCTGAATCCCGGAAGGTTCATCGAGAACGGAACGGCCTGAAATTCCCGAAGGTCAGCACCAGCCCTGAAAGCCTCCTTGCAATCAGGGTAAGTGTCAGGAAAATATTTCATCATCATGTTGTCGCTTATAACGAGATAGATATGCTCATTGAGGACTTCGGAACACGCAAAATTTTTCGGGTAATCCTCTGAGGCATTGGCCACCATAATATCAAGCTGGTTATTCTCGACCATTCTGCATAATCGCGGAGAGTCTGCGCTCGTAATTCTCAGATAGACACTCGGGAAGCTGCGGTGAAATTCCCCCAATAAGTCAGGAATAAGAATCCTGAATCGTCCCTCCGTTGTGCCTAAATGAATCTCGTGTCCAGCCTCGTCAATCATCTCCGATAATCTGTCCCTGAAACCCTGTTCCGTAAGCTCAATATCTCGTAACGATGACGCTAATAGCTCTCCTTCAGGTGTGAGGGAGAATATAGGTTTACGGTTACAGAGCCTTACTCCCAATTCTGCCTCAAGACGCTGAAGGTACTTGCTGAGATTCTGATGCGAGACATAGAGTCTGTCGGCGGCTTTCCGAAGATTAAGCTCCTCAGCTATTGCGAGAAAGTATTTGTAGTTAGCAAACATGCCCGTAAACGTCCGGCCTTCTGTGATTTAGGCTCGGCATTCTTGCTCTAACAGTGTCGACATAATCCGTGTCAATCTCGGCCATGAGGACACATTCACGGTCGCTCGCTTTAGCGATGACGTTCCCAAAAGGATCAACAACCATTGACCGCCCTGTCGATGTCATGTTACGTTTAGTGCCTATCTGGTCAGGTGCGACGATCCAGCAGGCATTCTCGATGGCCCTCGCACGAAGAAGAGTCTCCCAATGGTCTCGGCCTGTGTTGATGTTGAACTCCGACGGGACAACGATAACTTTTGCGTCCCTTAGTGCCATAGCCCTGAAGAGTTCGGGGAATCTAAGGTCATAGCAGATAGCGACTCCCATTTTCGCGAAAGGTGTTGTGAATGTTGTGATGCTGCTTCCGGCTGATATGATGCTGGATTCGGTGAGTGTTGCGTGATCGGCAAGGTGAAGCTTCCTGTACATGGCCGCAACTTCACCTTTTGGGTTGAATACTGCTGAAGTGTTGTAGACGTGAGTGTCATCATCAGGGATTCTTTCTGCGATACTGCCTCCGAGAATCCAAGTATGATGCTCACGTGCTTTCCTGCTGAAAAGTTCTGAAGTCTCACCGTCTGGAATGTCCTCTGAATTTTCGATGAAGCCCCGCCGTCCTCCGATATAGTTCACGAGCTCAGGCATTGCGATGAAGTCAGCATGTTTTTCCGCCGCCTCGTCGATCATTCTTGAGATTTTGCCGAGATTAGTGTCCTTGTCGTCCTGTGAATCAATCTGCAATAACGCTGCCCTGAATATCATCTAATAGAACCCCCTAACAAACCATTCCTCAACGGCCTCCGTAGTATGAGCCGGAGTATTCTTCAGTGCCTCAAGCTCACGCCTTAATTCATCCCTCTCGCGCGTAACTTCCTCAAGCCTCATTCTAAGCTCCTCAATCTCATTCACGAATTATTCCTCCCTTTTGTCATAACATGCAAGAAGACTCCCAAAACAAAAAACCGCCCCTCTCGAGCGGTTTTGTAATGTTTTCCCTTAATGGAGATAAGGGGATTCGAACCCCTGACCTCTTGAATGCCATTCAAGCGCTCTCCCAACTGAGCTATATCCCCGAATGCACAACGCTGTCAACTACTTACGACTGAAATCGCGAGCTTGTCCATACCCTTACCGATCTTTATCGGATGCGAGGTTCAAACGCTAACGCTCCCTCGTAGGTCAGACATCGTCGGACGGCTGACTTTCGCCCGTTTTGACCTAAGCTTATAGCCTAAGCCCGTTAGTATGCGAGTGCCCACAGCCGAATGGCCAACCGTTCTCTCGCAACGTTATAAATTATACGCAATATCCACGCAAAATGTCAAGCACAGACACATCCAAAATTTCCGTCAACATTAAAGAGACGAGTTCAGGAATTTCAAGCTATAGTATCAATACTTCCCGGCCCGTCTTCCCATAGACTCCCAGAATATTCACCCTTGTTAAGAGCTTCAGAGAGTCTCACAAACCTTACAGCAGCTTCATCAGCGTTCCATTCAGTCGAAACGGTCTCATACGCTCCACGTCCTAGCACCGCGATATTCTCAGGTTCACGCAGCAGTCCCGAAACCTTAACTGTAAGATCCTGAACATCTCTGTCCCTGAAAATCACTCCATTACGCCCGTCCTTAAGAATGTATGGTACGCTGCCTATCTTTTCGCCGGCAACAACAGCACAGCAGGCGTTCATTGCTTCCTGAAGAACAACTCCCCAGCCCTCGCCCCTGTCTGACGTGAAGATAAATATCTGGGCACTCTCCATCTCAGAACGAACCTCACTCGTCGACAATGCACCCGTCATCTCAACAAGGCCGCCTAATTTCTCTGCCTCTATCATTCTGGACAAGTCTTCACTCATTTCACCTGAACCGATTATTTTCATGTTGAACTTATGCCCGGCATTCCGAAGATTAGACGCAAGTTTCACAGCAAAATCAGGGTGCTTCCAGTCCAAAAATCTTCCAACCCAAATGATACTGCCAGGTTTCTTCCGCGAGATCATCTCGTCAACATCATCATAATTCCGGACTTCCGGGAAATACCCCCACCTGTATGCTTTCCCTCTAAATAGTCCGCAGGCATTGTAGTCCCACGCAGCAAATGCACTAGCGCAGAGAAGATAGAATTTTGACTTTGGATCACG
The DNA here is from genome assembly GCA_017427625.1 of Synergistaceae bacterium. Classification (GTDB taxonomy): domain Bacteria; phylum Synergistota; class Synergistia; order Synergistales; family Aminobacteriaceae; genus JAFUXM01. The sequence continues at coordinate 10,112 of JAFRSL010000151.1, forward strand.
CGCTTGAGCTCTTCCGCCGGAATATCGGCAATATTTCAGAAAACGGCAGGCATCTTTCCACAGAGGGCCCTTGAAGAATCTTTCAGACTGCATGAACGTGATCCTGCCGAGATTAAGTCTGCTACTTACTAGTGAAACAGGCATCCCGGCTATAATCACACATTCAGCTTCGTCAATGACTCTTTTAGCTTCAGACATCGCAGAGGGACTCTCGTAGGCTCTGAACACGAATGGTTCCTGATTCATGTCTCTGTATCCTATTGAAAGACGTTTGGCGTTGAACTCCGTGAACGCTATGAAAACGTAATCATCTCCGTAGATTCTGGAAAACGCCTTAGCCAATGATATTTGATGATGGTTGAAATAATTTGACGCAAAAACGAGCTTCACTACTCTCTCTCTCCTAACAAAATATCCCCCGCCCAATTTCTAGGACAGGGGATTCTTTCTCTATTGCTGCTACTGAGCTTCCGTGAACTTCCTGCGCTCCTTGATTCTTGCTGCCTTTCCGCTGAGTTTCCTCAGATAGTACAGCTTCGCGCGACGTACTTTACCCTTGCGCTGTACCTCAACATGGTCGATTGACGGGCAATGCACCGGGAAAATCCTCTCAACGCCCACGCCGTTCGATATTTTCCGCACCGTGAACGTCTCATCAAGTCCTCCGTGCTGTTTGGCAATAACGATGCCCTCGAAGACCTGTATACGTTCCCTTGTTCCTTCCTTTATCTTGACGTGTACCCTCAGAGTGTCGCCCGGCCTGAAATCCGGAAGTGCCTCCGCCCTGTAGTACTTCTTCTGCACTAAGTCTACTGCGTTCAACTATATATCCCTCCAATGTTTAACGCTTTCCCAAAAATCTGTCCAACGCTATACCGATTTTCATACTCATCGGAATTTCGCTCTCTTCGTCGTAGAGATAACTCGTTATTCCCGCAAAGTTCTCGAAATCTTCCTCGTTCTCCGCGAAAATAAACAGCACCTCTCCGCCGTGTTCAAGGCAAATCCTTTTCGCTTCAAGACTGTGTAACGCATTCTTCCGCGATGTCCCCGAAACTTTCACCGTCAGTGCATCATCATCAAGCCGTTCAAGAATCTTCCTAACGCTTCCGACGATCTTTGCCTCTGGGTAAAGCTCCTTCATTCGCTCACGGACTTCACGGTCATTCGCGACTATGTACGGTCTTCCCGCATCGTAAGCTCTGCAAGTCTCAGAAACTCCCGCAAGGTTGATATTCTCAGTCTCAGCTATTACAGCGACATTAACGCCCGAAAGATATTCCCTCACAGATGCCCTTGAGACTAATTCAGGCCTGCGTGTCAAAGTCCGCCTTACTGCTTCCCTTCGCCGCCATCGTGAGATTTCCTTCTCGTTCCCGCTCGTAAGAACTTCCGGAACTTCAAGCCCTTCCCACATGGCCGGACGGGTGTAATTCGGGTTGTCAAGAATCCCTCGATAGAATGAGTCCTCAATGACCGCCTTACCCTTCCCGACAACTCCGGGTACAAGCCTCGACATCGCATCTACTATAAGCATCGCTGGAATTTCCCCGCCCGTCAAAACGCAGTCCCCGATACTAACCTCAAGGTCTACGTACTTTTCGACGAAGCGTTCATCAATGCCCTCGTAATGCCCGCAGATTATTGCGACGTTTTCCTGTTTCGACAAGCTCTCGATTATCTCCTGGCTTATCAATGCACCTTGCGGCGATGGGTAGACTACGTACGGCCTCGCTCCAATTTCCGACGTTACGGCCTCAAGTGCTTCCTTCAACTGCGGAGCTGCTATCACCATTCCGCCAGAACCGAATGCATAATCGTCTATCTGCCTGTAATTTCCCCTTCCGAAATTCCGAAGGTCTACGGTCTTAACGCCGATTATTTCCCTGCTCACAGCACGTCCCGGAATACTTGTCTGTAGAAATTCCGCGAATAACTCCGGGAATGCCGTTATTATACTAACGTTAATAATTAGTCCTCGATGATGTCAACATCAACCCTCTCCCCGGCCTTGACTGCTGCCGCTTTGGCCAACAGCCGGATAGCGTTGATCGTTGCTCCCCTCTTCCCGATTACTCGCCCCACGTCCTCATGGGCAACCCGTATCAGGATTTTGATTACGCCTTTTCCCTCTTTAGTCTCAACTTCTACTTCTACGTCATCAGGCTGAGTAACGAGGCGTTTGACGATAAACTCTACAAGCTCTTTGTAGTTGACCATATAAGTGGCACCTCCTGTTTTATTCGCGGTCTACGATGAAAGTTTTTTGTGCTGCTTGATTGATTAAAGTAAGCTGTTACGCTTCCTTTGACTTGAACTTCTCCCAGATTCCCTGCTTCTTCAAAAGCCCGCGCGCCGTGTCTGATGGCAATGCACCGTTCTTCAGCCAATGGAGAGCACGCTCCTCATTGATGTTCACTGTGGCCGGGTCCGTCATCGGGTTATATGTACCAATAAGCTCGATGAATTTCCCGTCTCTGGGCGAACGCTCGTCCGCTACCACAAGCCTGTAAAAAGGAGCCTTCTTCCTTCCTTGACGCGACAAACGAATCTTTACCGCCATTCTAGAAAACACACCTCCTGTTAGGATTATGCTGCTACTTTCCGAAACCGAATAACGATTTCAGCCGTCTGCTTCCACCTGAGCCTGAGAATGACTTGAACATCTTCTTCATCTGCTCATATTGGGCAAGCAGTTGGTTAACACTCTGGACTGAAGTCCCAGATCCTTCCGCAATTCTCCGTCTTCGTGAGCCTTTTATTATTCTTGGATTTCGTCGCTCCTCACGGGTCATTGACTGGATTATGGCCTTACTGCGCTTTAATGCACTTGCGTCAGCGTCCTCAGCCCTGAAACCTTTTATCTTATCCACTCCCGGAATCATTCCCATCACCTTGTCGAGAGGCCCCATCTTTTCCAGTGCTTCAAACTGTTTGAGTAGCATATCGAGGTCGAATGACTTTGCGATTTTTCCGGGCGATTTGATTTCTGTATCTGTTATTCCTGCTGCCTTTACCTTCTCGACGAGGCCCTGAATGTCCCCCATTCCCATGATACGGCCTGACATTCTTTCGGGGCTGAAGACTTCGAGAGCATCTGTGTTCTCGCCAATTCCCGCGAATTTCACAGGGACTCCCGTTACCGCACGTATTGATAGCGCACTTCCACCGCGAGCGTCGCCGTCAAGTTTCGTGAGTATCAAGCCTGTGAGATTGAGCAGATCGTGGAATGCCTTTGCCGAATTTACTGCCTCTTGTCCTGTCATTGCGTCAACAACGAGAATCTTCTCATGCGGGGGCAATACGTCAGCAATCGCTTTCAGTTCGCCCATAAGCTCGTCGTCAATGTGAAGTCTTCCGGCCGTGTCGAGGATTATCACGTCGTTGAGATGGCCTTCCGCATACTTCACCGCGCCTCGAACTACAGCTAGGACATCGGTTGAAGAAGCATTACCCCCCTGTCTCGCTGCACTCAACATCCCCCCTAATTTAGGGGGGACACGGCTTGCCGAGAGGGGTAATTCCTCCGTAAGCATATTAGGCCCAAAGAACGCAACTTTTGCACCGTCAGCAAGAACCTTCAACTGCTCAACTGCCGCAGGTCTCCTCAAATCGCAGGCAACAACAAGCGGGTTGTGCGAGCCTTTGAGATGACGCGCGAGTTTCACGGTCGTTGTGGTCTTTCCCGAACCTTGAAGTCCGGCCATCAGGATTACGGTCGGGGGCTTGGGCGAGATTATAAGGGGCGCAGGTTTCCCCATCAGTGAGACTAATTCTTCGTAAACGATTGCGGAGATTCTCTCGTTTGGGGTGATTGACTGGAGGACTTCGGCACTTGTTGAACGCTCTCGGATCTTTGCGATTAAGTCTTTTGCGACACGGAAATCTACATCGGCCTCAAGCAACGAACGCCGCAATTCCCTCATGGCCGCGTCAATATCTTCCGGCGAAAGTCTCCCTTTGCTCCCAAGTTTCGAGAATAGGGACGATAATTTCTCCTTCAGTGCGTCAAACATAGCTAACCTTCCTCCTTTTCCTTCAGTTTTAAGCGCAATGACTCATTTTCGGCCTCAAGTTCCTTTATCCTGTCCTCAAGATGCCGCGTGTTCACAGCAAAGCAGAGTTCGCGTTCGATTCCTTCGAGTTTCTCCATTACATGACGAGCAAGAAGATATACCGCCTGCCTGCTCACTCCGAGAACATGCGCTGCCTCCGAGAGCGTGAGGTCGGAAAAGCATAACATCTCGTACACTTTACGCTGTCTCGCTGTCAGTAAGGGCGAGTAGAAATCGTAAAGGTGGTTGAAATGTATCCTCCGTGCCAATATTTCGTTGTCATCATTAACGCTGTCAATCATGATTACGATTATATTGGACGCACTTTAAGCTGTCAAGTGTTTTTGCTTTACGCACAATAATATCCCGGCAATCGTCCATACAAGAAGCAGAATGTACGACGGGATTTCAAGCGAGCATTCAAGGCCGGTTGGAACGAGAAGGAAGAACGTGAAGATCAGCGAGAATATGAAGCCCGTTACCCCGAATATTATTATGTCGATGCGTTTCTCAAGCCTCGCAAAGTGTACGGCCGCAAGCGATGTGTAGCCGAAACTTATTGCCCCGCCGATTGATGACATGTCAACTGTCCAGCCTAATGCGTTACGCCCGACGAACGGCGCAGGAAGTGAGACCAGCGCGCAGAACAGTATCGCGTTGAAGGGCACAGCGTTCTTGTTCAAGCCCCCGAACCACGAAGGAAGAAGTCCATCTCTCGACAGCGAGTATAGAAGCCTGCTCGTAGCCGTGTAGAAGCCGAGTATTCCCGTGAGCATCGCCATCAATGCCGTAACGCTTATGACGAGTATTCCAGCGTCGCCGAGAATGTTATAGGCCGCCGCAAACGTCGCAATCCCTGACGGTCCTGTGAGATTGGGAAGGTCATTGACGTAGCTCACCCAGTCTTTGTAGCCGGAGGGTATCCCTGACGCAGCGATCAATGTCATCGCAACGTAGACGAAGCACCCGCATATTATGCTCGTATCCATTATGAATTTTGAGCGGGAGGTCGGGAATGATGACTCTTCCGCCATCTGAGGCACAGTGTCAAATCCCACGTACATCCAAGGGGCAAGGACCAGGATCGAGATTACCTGAACGAATGCGTTTCGGTGTTCGAGAACGTCGGGGAAGAACATCGGCTGAAGGTTTGCTCTCTCAGCGTTGGGACTCAAGAACGAGGCGGCCATGATTATGATCACTCCCGCAAGAAGAAGTATCACGAACAATGACTGAAGCCTCCCAGCAGTCTTAACTCCCCGCGAACTCATGTATGCGAAGAAGAATAGTGCCGAAAGCGCAAGTATAACCTCGCCGGAATATATGTCATATCCCGCCACAGTGTAGTGAAAACCGAAGTGAAAGATGCTCCTCTCCGACAACGCCCTGAATACCAGGCACAATGCTGTCGCATTCATCGGGATGATCATTATGTAGCAGAGTCCGAGAAACCACGCGCATATGAAACCGTGTGTCCTTCCGAAAGCCTTTTCCGCAAATATGAACTGTCCACCCGATTCAGGGAACTTCTTTATCATGAACGCGTAGTTGTAGGAGAATATCAGCATTATGAGTGCCGCAATCTCCATAGCTATCATAGTCCCCAATGTGCCGCCCCTCTTGAGGAACGTAGTGCCGGGCATCACCATTGAACCCCAGCCCACTATCCCGCCAAGAGCAAACGACCACACATCAAACGTTGTCAGTCTTCTCGCTAGTCTCTTGGTAAGCATAATTACTTATACCCCCCCCCCAAGATACGCCTTATTACGTAGAACAAAATACCCATTATTACCCATGCAAAAAGCAGGATATATGATTCATGACCGAGTGAGACATTCAAGCCCGGCAATGGAACAAGCATAATCACCGCGATACCCAGCGACAATACGAAGCCAAGAAGCCCGAAGATTATTATGTCTGTCCGGCGTTCACTCCAAGCGTATTTTGCCGCCGACAATGACGTGTACGCAAATCCAATCGCCGCTCCAAGTGATGCCATGTCAAATACCCAGCCCATTACTGGCCGCCCAAGCAAGCATATAAGCCCCGCGACAATCCCGCAGAATAGTCCGGCGTGTGAGGGCACTCCGTTCTTGTTGATGTAGCTGAACCACTTGGGTATCATTCCGTCCCGAGACATTGAGAAGAGAAGTCGGCTAGTCGCTGTGTAGAAGCCTATGATACCCGTGAGCATGGCCGCTATTACTGAGGCCGTTATCACCCATAGTCCTGCTTGCCCCATTACGATCTTCGCGGCGTTGAGGGTCGGGATTGCTGACGTTCCGTGCTGGTTCGAGAGGTCTGCAATGTAGGCCGGCCATGAGTGATGATAGACGTAAGGAATCACCGAGCAGGCTATCAGTGTCAGTACGAGGTAAACGAACGCTCCGCACACTATGCTCGTGTCCATTACGACCTTCACTCTGTCAGATGAGAAATTAGACTCCTCCATTAGCTGTGGCACTGTGTCGAAACCAACGAACGATTGAGGGCCTGTAACGAATACTGCGATGATCTGCGCGACTATCCCCTTCGTGAAGCTCGGCGTCATGGGGTGGAACATTGGGTGAATGTTTGATGACGAAGCGTCCGGGCTGAAGAATGCCGCCCCGGCTATCACTATAACTCCTCCTAGCAACACCATCACGAGGAACGTCTGAAGTTTCCCAGTGAATATAACTCCCCTGTTGCTGACAAACATGAATAATGCGAGCATTCCTATAGCAAGTAACATCTCACCGAACCATACATCATAGCCAGAGACAGTGTAATGAAAACCAAACTGGAAAGCGTTTCCGAAGACTGCACGCATAATAAGGTTCAAGGCTGTAGCGTTGAGAGGGATTACGGCAAGATACGAGAGGCTCAAGAACCACGCGCACAAGAATCCGTTGACTTCCCCGAACGCCATCTTCGCATAGATGAACTCCCCGCCGGTCAATGGGAATTTCTTTATCATGTAGCTGTAATTGTAGGCGATTATCAGCATCACTACCGTAGCAAGCTCCATCGCTATCAACGTACCTAGCGGGCCGGCGTTTGGGAGGAATACTGTTCCGGGCATTACATACGCGCTCCAGCCTATTACGCAGCCAAAAGCTAATGACCAAACGTTCAAGGGAGTAAGTTCTCGTTTCAGTTGTCTTTCTGTGTCAATGGTGAATAGCATCTTACGTGCCTTTCCTTTAATTGGGATAGTATGAAGGGATTATATCACGCGCGAATTTTCCTGCGGTGCTATACTGACAGCACAATATTGAAAAAGGGGCATTGCTTTTCGTCATGTTCAATAATATTAGTGAGACTTTCCTCGAACTCACAACGATACCGTTCCTCTTCGTACTGTCAATCTTCTTGGGCGGAAGAATGGCAACTAAGTCCGAGATTAACAGGCGTTTCCTGCTGCTCGTAGCTTCAACGCTCATTGCCGCGTGCTATGAGGTAGTTCTTGAGCTTTTCACTGACATGGAGGCCGTTACATTGTGGCGGAAGGTATTCTATGCTTTCATCAATGTGAACGCTTACTGCCTTATGTCCTACGTTGCGGCATACACGAACGCAATCAGCCGGAGATTCACGGATATTCATTTCTTCATTCTCACCGTGAGCGTCATTCTCGTCTTCATGTTCAAGGATATTTACATGGTATTTGCGCCGGGGCTTGGGGTCGTATTCGTACTTGAGGGCTTTGTCTTGCAGCTCATATATCAGGAATACTATGGCAACGGCCAGTTCATCGTCATGAACATACTTTTCATACTCCTTATTGACTCGTTCATCATGCAGTATCTTTTCCGTCAAAATCTTCCGCTGGTTTACACGATTGCTACGATGATGCTGGTGTTCACGTTCTTCTACCTTGAGGCTCCGACTTACAGACGGCTAATATCGGCGCAGCGTGAGATTGAGGACGAGAGGAAGAGGGCTGAGGCTTCGATGCTTCGAGCTGACTCGGCCAACAAAGCAAAGAGCAATTTCCTCGCAAGCACGTCCCATGAAATCCGCACGCCAATGAACGCAATTCTCGGCATCAACGAGATGATCCTCAGTGAGACAAAAGACGCTGCGGTGCAAAAGGCATCATTGGACATCAAGAACGCAGGCGAGCATCTCCTAAACATCGTCAACAATATCCTCGACATCTCGAAGATTGAGGCTGGCAAAATGGAGCTTTACGAGGCGGATTACCATCTCTGGGAAGTTCTCAAGGACTGCGAGGGTTATATAAGCCCTATCATTGAGAAGAATACGGGCGTCAAGTTCGTTCTCAATGCCGACAAGGATATGCCGGAGCATCTTCACGGTGATTCTCTGAGGCTGAAGCAGGTTCTCACGAATCTCCTAAGCAACGCCGCGAAGTACACACAAAATGGGAGCATTACACTCAGCGTTACGGGTAACATGGTGAAGGACTCGAAGTCTGGGATAATCCTGAAGTTCACGGTTGAGGACACTGGAATGGGAATGCGTGAGGGGGAGAGCGCGAAGATCTTTGAACCATTCGAGAGGGCGAACATCGTCGAGACACGGCACATTCCGGGCGCAGGACTGGGGCTTGCGCTTGTGAAGAACATCATCGACATAATGAGCGGAAGAATCAGCCTTGAGAGCGAATACGGGAAGGGCACGAGGGTAACGTTCGAGATTCCACAGAGGATAGCGCGCGGGGACAACATGACGATTAGCGAGTACGAGGAGTTCATGAAGAACGCGGCACCTGTTGAGTCTGAAGATGAAGGGCCTTCTGTGTGGCCGGACGCTAAGATTCTCATTGTTGACGACACCCCTGTGAACCTTGTTGTCGCTAAGGGAATGCTGAAGGAATCAATGGCTACAATCGAGACCGCTGAATCCGGCGAGGAAGCGTTGGAGAAGATCAAGGCGGGGCATTACGATATAGTGTTCCTCGACCACAAGATGCCGGGAATGGACGGACCTGCCACGCTCGGCCATGCCAAGAAGTACGCTGAGGGCACGGCGTTCATTGCGCTTACTGCGAATGCCGGCGGGAATGCAAGAGCTGAATACATGGCGATGGGGTTCGACGACTATCTTCCCAAACCATTCAAGAGCATGGAGATGATGAAAGTGTTGAGGGAATGCCTGAACAGGAAGCCAACCCCTCCGTCAGCAAGCTGACACCTCCCCTTCGCAGGGGCGGCAGGAAATGGCGAAGGGGTATATAAAACGGGGGCAATGTCAATTCGGCAAAGTCCCCGTTAATATTCTGCGTGTAATGCGTGCTGTGTTTGAGGTTATTCTTCCGATGGATTCCTGTAATTCTTTGCGTGAAGCTGAATCTCATCGCGTACCGACTGAGGATCAGGGATATTTGGCGCGTAAATCTCCTCTTTCCCTGTTCCTGACGAAGCAATTACGACATCACCGACGTGAAGTATCGTCTGCATCAAAGTCTGCTTGACCTCAATGTGAACGATGCTTGAGAGACCTATCTCGATTGACTTCCTGAAGTCCGAGCTGAAGGGCTTTAACGGGTTGCATTCGATGAAGGCGATCTCCTGGTCTTCGGCTTTGGCGGGGTCATCTTTGAGGACGAGCGACATTGTCCATCTCTTCGCGCAGATGTAGAGGAGAATGAGTGCGTCAACAACGACGACTGCAATCCATAACCATTTGAGCCAAGCTTCGCCCGATTTGAAGTAGTTTGCAAGACCTGCGAGAACGATAAGAAGAATCACGAGGAAAAGGAGCTTGTAAAAACTCTTCCACGCGGGCTTGTAGGTTTTGTAGAACGGTTCCATGACGATAAAATTTCCTCCCTTGTTTCGTAAACTTTCCTGTGAGTTTTTCACATTATAGCATCATTTTTCTTCTGTGCAGCTATTACAATGATATAATTTAGCTAAATTCCGCGAAATTTTAATGAGGGGGAAAATAAGTTATGCCTCTGCACATAGTAACCGAAGCTGAACGCTGCTTACAGTGCAAGAATCCAATGTGCCAGAAAGGTTGCCCGGTTCACACGCCAATTCCGCAGGTTATACAGCTCTTCAAGGAACACAAGCTCATGGAAGCCGGAGAAATGTTGTTCCGGAACAATCCGCTTTCACTCGTCTGCTCAATGGTCTGTAACCACGCAAAGCAATGCGCCGGAAACTGCATTCGCGGGCGGAAGGACAGCCCCGTTCACTTCTCAAGCATCGAGACTTATATCTCAGACATGTACCTTGACCGAATGCATGCCTCAGTCCCATTGAAGCGCGTCGATAAGAAAGTTGCCGTTATTGGCGCGGGGCCTGCAGGAATAACCGTTGCCGTAATGATGGCGGCTGAAGGCTATCACGTAACGATATTCGAGTGGAAGAGCAAGATCGGCGGGGTAATGCAGTACGGGATCCCGGAGTTCAGGCTTCAGAAGTCCATTCTTGACCGTTACGAGGCACGGCTTGAGGAGATGGGAATACAGATTCGCCTCAACGCAACAATCGGGAGCATTCTCATGATTGACGACCTTTTCCGCGACGGCTATGACTCGGTCTTCGTCGGGACAGGCGCAGAAAGACCGCGAACTCTCGGAATAAGGGGCGAGAGTCTTGGGAACGTTCATTTTGCGATGAACTATCTCGCTAACCCAAAGGCTCATCACTTGGGGAACAGAGTCGCGGTTATCGGTGTCGGAAACGCGGCAATGGACGTAGCCCGCACAGCCCTGCGAAACGGAACAAAGTCCGTAACACTCTACGCAATGGGCAAAGAGATTGCGGCAAGTTCGAGCGAGGTCGCATACGCACAGCTTGACGGTGCGGAGATTGAGACGGGAATGCAGGTTCAGGAGATTACGGAGGATGGGCCTGTTTTCTGCCGGACGATTTACGGCGAGAATGACGAGATCGTGGGCCATGAGGACGAGCGAATCCAAGTTCATGCCGACTCAACGATAATCTCAATCAGCCAGATACCTCGCGGGAAACTCGTTCGTACTACCAGCGGACTGACCGCTTCAGAACACGGGCTTCTAATCGTTGATGAGAACTACATGACGACACGCGCGGGAGTGTTTGCTGCGGGTGATGTTGTTACGGGGGCAAAAACGGTCGTTCATGCTGTCGATGGCGCAAAGAAAGCGGCTGAAGCTATGATGAAGTACATGAACGGTGAACTTGAAGCCAAGCCTGAGAGTGATACGCAGGAATAAGAACGGAGGCTTCACTGTGCCGAACGAAGACAATAAACTTGCAGACCTTCGCAGGGAAGTAAACCCCGTCTTCCTCACTGCAAAATCCTGCCTTGAAATAAGCGCGGGTTACGGTGATGCCAACGCGCAAAAACTCCTCGCTGTTTTGGGGTTCAACACTCTTCACTCAGACAGCGAAAATGATTTGCCTGAAGAAGTCGTGAACATGAAGAAATTGCTGAGGCTGACTGTTTCCGCAATTATAGAAATGAGGTTTGAGGCAACAGAAAATTATTTCACACGTTCAGGTTTTCACCAGCTTGTTGACCTTCCATGCGGCTATACTTCAAGGGGCTTGCGGCTGGCACAAAAGGGCTTCAAATATTACGGCTGCGATATTCCGGCTGTGATTGATGAGTTTCTGCCAGTGGTCAAAACTTTTCTCAGCGCGGAGGATATGAAATCGATTCATTATTCATCTGTTGACGCGACAAATTACGACTCCCTGCGGAATGCCCTCAAGGATTCACATGACGGGATTCTAATCACCACAGAAGGAATGCTGATGTACTTCACTCAGTCCGAGCTTGAAGAAGTTTTCCGCAACATTCACCGGCTGCTTGATGAATTTGGCGGACGATGGATTACTCTGGACAGGCTGCTTTCCCCGAAAACTGAAGAGATTCGGCAAACTATTTTGGGGAATTTCACCGGGAACAAAGTCGATTTTGTCCGCGAATCACTGTCAGCCCGCTCAATTGATGTTACGGATAACGTGATGTTTTCGGACGATGAGGAGCAGACGAGGAAATTCATTCACGATATGGGCTTCGATTTAACGTTTGAGCCTGTGAAAGACTATCTCCCGGAAAAACTTCACTCGATAAACGCCTTGCCTGAAGAAAAACAGCAGGCCGTTCGCAGAATACTGGAGGGAATGTATTATTACGTCATGACCCCCTGCAAAACGAAATCCTCAAGCGTCAGTAATCTTCCCGGCTCAAAATTCACAGCACAATCCAGTATGAACGGAGGGACTCTGAGATTTCACATCAGCGGCAGGCTTGATACGATTTCAGCCCCAAAACTTTTGGACATGTTCCGTGAGCGTCAGAAGGACAACAAATTTCAGGCTGTCGAAATCAACATGCGTGATCTGGATTATGTTTCATCGGCGGGATTGCGTGTGCTACTGATTATGTTCAAGGAAATTCCTTCGGGCGGCTTCAAGATGCTCAATATTAAACCGGCTGTGCAGGAAATATTGCAGACGACAGGATTTGATTCTCTCTTGCAGGCTGAAGCGTAAGAGTGAGAATTGCGCCCACAACAAAACCGGGACTCCACTCAAGGAATCCCGGCTTTCATTCTTCGCCTTTATTACTTTATGAAGCCTACCTGCTTGCAGATTTCCTCCGCAATCTTTTCCTTCTTCGCGTTGTACTCAACTTTCTTCTCCTCGAAGTAGTTTCTTCCCTGAGCGTCAATCGACACAATGAGCGGCCCAAATTCTTTCACTCGGCAGTTCCAGAGCGTCTCGGGCATTCCAAGATCTCTCCATTCAGCCTTGACGATCTCCTCAACGCATACCGCCGCAACGACAGCATTAC
>JAFRSL010000152.1 GCA_017427625.1 Synergistaceae bacterium
CGGTACTGCAATCATCATGAATGTTCGTTTTCTCTCATTCTGACTCTTCATGAATTTATCCTCCTTTCGTTAGTGAGAAGCGTTGTACTTCTTGACCTTGCTGATGAGGTCTCTATTGTAGCGAACCCAGTCAGAATCGAAGCGTGCGAGGAATGCGTTAATATCCCCGTTGAGAAGGTAGGTCTGAATCTGAGCGTCAACGGCCATTTCCGACGGGTAATGATGGTCGTGGAAGTCCGCCATTTTCCCCGCGTCAATGTAGCTCTTCATGCCGTCAAGCATGGGGGCAAGCCTGAACTCTCCCTTAACGCACGGGACTCCGTTCTGAGCGTCAACATACATCTGAATATTCTCCGGCTCAAGAAGAAAGTCTATGACCTTGTAGGCAGCTTCCTTGTTCGGGCATTCTTCGAGAACGCAGAACATGAGGTCGACACCGCTGTTAAGTGTCTGAGTTCCAGGTTCATCTCTTGCCGGGAAGACGAAAGAGTCGATGTTCATGTTGGGGTTGACTGAGAGAATTTGCGGGACTGCATAGCTTCCGATTGTGTACATTGCTGACTCGCCTCTCGCAAAGGCCGTGCAGGCGTCGTTGTAGCTGTATGCGAACGGGCCGTCTTCACCGTATTTCAGGAGGGCGTAAATTTTCTCGGCCACTTCCCTGTACTCCTTCGTGAAATTCGTTTTTCCAGCGTTCACATTCTGGCATACATCGGCGGGAGCTATTCCGACAGCAAGAGCATTCCACGGGGCAAGTGTCGTCCAAGTATCCCTGAAGCCGAAGTAAAGCGGTCGGATTCCTGCGGCTTTGATGTCCTCACATAGCTTGATGAAATCCGGCCATGTGTCAGGAATCTTCCAGCCGTGCTCGTTGAACATGTCCCTGTTGTAGAGGATACCTGCGGCGTTGGCCATGAATGGAACTCCGTAAGTTCCCGGCTCAGGAAGGAATTTCAGGCCGTTGATGATGTCGATGTAGGCGGGCTTTATCTTTGAGAGTCCCGCGTAACCTGAAACATCGGCAAGTAATCCCGCGTCTTGGAAGTTCGAGAAGTCCATATCTCCGCCGATTCCGATAATGTCCGGGTAATTCTCGCGGATGAATCTCGTCTTCATGATCGTGATTGCGTCTGCCGGAGACAAGAATCTCACGTGTATATCCGTGTGCGTCGCGTTGAACTTTTCCTCAAGCTGCTTGAAGATTTCGTAGGCTTCCTGCTTGTAGTGAACCAGCTCAATCTCAATAGGCGCGCCAAATGCTGGCACCGTGAGGCACAGCAATAACGCCACTGCCAATATTAAGCGTCTCATTTTCCCCGCCTCCTAATGAATCACAGCCTGCTCGGTCTCTTTGTCGAAGACGTGAATCTTATCCACATCGAACGCGAAACTCATTGTGTCGCCGACAGCAGCCTTGCTCGTCTGGCCAACTTTTGCGGACATTGAAGCCCCCGCAAAATCGAAGTAGAGCTGAACTTCCGACCCCAGAAGCTCGAACACTGTAATCTTTGACTCGAACGGAGCTGTGAGCTTGCAGAGTGCTTCTTCCTTAGCATCGTATACATTCTCAGGACGAACTCCCATGATTACATCTTTGCCAGCGTAGCCTTTCTCCTTGAGTGCAGCAGCTTTCTCCGCCGGAATCTCGAACTTTACGCCTCCAGCTTCGAGTGTCTGGCCGTCAAATTTAGCGTCAATGAAGTTCATCTGAGGTGAGCCGATGAAGCCTGCGACGAAGAGGTTGTTGGGCTTGTTGTAGAGTTCTGTAGGACTTGCTACCTGCTGAACGATTCCGTCCTTCATGACGACGATGCGAGTTCCGAGAGTCATTGCCTCTGTCTGGTCGTGGGTAACGTAGATTATTGTTGCGCCAAGACGGTCATGGAGCTTTGCGATTTCTGCCCTCATCTGAACGCGGAGTTTTGCGTCAAGGTTTGAGAGAGGTTCGTCCATGAGGAAGACCTGAGGATTTCGGACGATTGCGCGGCCCATTGCAACGCGCTGACGCTGACCGCCTGAGAGCTGAGACGGTCTCCTGTCGAGGACTTTCTCAAGCTCAAGGATTCTTGCTGCCTCGCGGACTGCCTTGTCGATCTCGTCCTTTGGTGTCTTCTTGAGCATGAGAGCGAAGGCCATGTTGTCATACACCGTCATGTGAGGGTAAAGCGCGTAGTTCTGGAACACCATCGCAATGTCCCTGTCCTTTGACTCGACGTCATTGACAACGCGGTCACCGATCTTGAGCGTCCCTGATGATATGTCCTCAAGGCCGGCGATCATTCGGAGGGTTGTTGACTTTCCGCAACCTGAAGGACCGACAAAGATGATGAATTCCTTGTCGGCGATTTCGAGGTTGAAGTCCTTGACTGCCTCATAACCGTTCGGGTACTTCTTCCAGATATGCTGAAGCGATAATCCTGCCATAGTTCTTGCAGACTCCTTCACGTGAAATTTTGTGGTGCTAAAAATTTGAGATGCCGTTATTCTACCATAACGTACAAGAAGTCTCTATACTATGCAAGGATTCATAAAATCAAACTAGAGGTGGGAGCTTTCTTTCACATCATAGTAAAACCAAACATATTTCCCACCCCGTTCTGTTACTGTCTATATGAACGAGAAAACTAGATTCCCCGCCTTAACGTCAACATTCACGAGAGTCTTCTCCTTAACGCCTCCGCCAATCATTGCCCGCGCAAGTTTCGTCTCAACATTGTGAGTAATGTAGCGTTTCAATGGCCGCGCACCGTACACAGGGTCATACCCAGCCTCAGCGATGAACTTCAGGGCATCGTCAGAGAATTTCAGCTCAATCTGCCTGTCAGCAAGTCTCTCCTGAAGGTGCGAAATCAGAATCTTCACGATCTCTTTCACCTCGTCCATGCTCAAAGGCTTGAAGAACACAATGTCGTCCACCCTGTTCAGGAACTCAGGACGGAAATTCTCACGCAATGTCTGCATTACTTCCTCGCGTGTGCTCACGGGGATCATTCCTCCGGCCATTCCCTCGATTAGTGCCTGTGAACCGATGTTGCTCGTCATAATGATGACAGTGTTCTTGAAATCCACAGTCCGGCCATGTGAATCCGTAACCCTTCCGTCATCAAGAACCTGCAGAAGTATGTTGAAGACATCAGGGTGTGCCTTCTCGATTTCGTCGAAAAGTATGACGCTGTACGGCCTCCGTCTCACTGCCTCCGTGAGCTGGCCGCCCTCGTCATATCCCACATAGCCCGGCGGGGAGCCCACCATGCGGGACACAGTGTGCTTCTCCATATATTCGGACATGTCCATGCGGATGAGAGCGTTCTCGTCCCCGAACATCGCCTCGCCCAGGGCCCGGCACAGTTCCGTTTTGCCCACACCGGTGGGGCCCAGGAAAATGAAGCTGCCGATGGGCCTTTTGGGGTCCTTCAGGCCGGCGCGCGCGCGCCGGCTGGCCCGGGCCA
>JAFRSL010000153.1 GCA_017427625.1 Synergistaceae bacterium
CGGACGTGTGAATTTCTGCACCAGTCCTCGAGAAAATCATAAGCATCCTCGCCCTTCAAGCCGTAATCCTTGAAGCTCCCCAAGTCCGGCAAAAGCTCCCTTAGTGCTATTACCTTGTCGTTGACCGTCTCAATCGCGCTTGCCGTGAACCTCATGGACTCGTCAAGCTCAGGGTAATCCGATATGTCATCATCGCGTTCAAGCCACAATCCCGGAGTGTTGAGGAATTTGTCGAACTCGGTCATAATTTTCGCGGGAGTATTCTTTCCTTCGAGGAACTTGCAGAATTTCTCGGCCGCCTCAATCGCTGTCAGTGCTGTGCGGAATATTTCGCGTGATTTCTCGCTGGGATCATCGGCTTTCTCAGTGAGATAATTTTTCCAGCTCTCAAGCCCTGAACACCCTGCGCGGTAAGCCCTCATCACAGGAAATCTCGAACCCGCAAAACATGGCTGAGTCAGGAATATCGCTGTGTCATAGGCCGGAAAGTTTCGCGAGTTAAGATACCGCAATGACGATATTATCCGCCCTGGAAGTGTCGCGCTTATCGTTACGCCGTCCTTGAAGTTGAAGGGTACTCCGTAACGTGTGAATGCCTCAGCGAATGACTCCTCCCTTCCCTCGTCAATCATAAGGCCGATTTCGTCAAAGCCCGGAAATTCTCCGCCTGCCTCCCAGTTACCCGACGACCATAAAGCGAGAGTCCTTGCAATGATTTCTGGTTCTAGTCCCGGCTCTGCTGAAGGAATTTCAAGGATTCTTCCGGCTGACTTTGCCGCGCGCCCAGAGTATCCCAACTGCAAATCAGCGTCATGAAATCCGGCCATGTTTGTCTCAGGCTTTAGGATCACAACATCACTGCAACGGTCTCTAATTGCTCGGACAAGTTCGAGCTGTGCGTGATTGAACGACAAGAAGCCCGAAAATACGACGACGAGATTTTTACCCCAATCCTGATTTTCAAGGACTGCCTCATATGCCGCAGAGTATACTTGCGCGCTGTCAAGGAGGCTGTTATCGCCAAGGTATCTGAGGTAGCCGCTATAGATTTCGGGGAGGAGAAATTCAGCGGGATTATCGCTTTCGGGATTTAGGGGCAATGTTTCGGGACTCACGGCTTCGTTGAGGAGTTCACGAAGGTCGCCGGACAAAACCGTGAGGAAGCCGGAACGTTTTAGGCCGGGCAATGATTTCACTTTGTCGGTATGCCGGGTTAATGCGTCATCAAGAATCCTTCGGAGTATGAGCAAGTGATCGGGCGGCGAGAGGGTTCTGCGTCTTTTTCCGGAAGGTACTATGTCCTCGTATATATCCTGCCATGTCCAAATATTCAGCTTTTCATGGCCGGGGAACAGCCGCTTGTCCTTACGTGACGGGACGATGAAACGGAGTTCGTGCCCCGAAAATTCCCGGATTATGTTGTGTATTATTGGCTTGAAATCTGAGCCGTTATTGTATGAGTGAGTCTGCATAGTTAATCCTGCTTCCTTTTTCAGAACTTCATCATTTCGGGAGGCTCAAGACTTGAGAACATGTACTCGGTGAAGTCAGAGATTCGTTCCTCATTGACATAGGGAGCCTGGTATCTTACGGGCTGATGGCTTCCTGTGTTCCTGAAGAGCATATCGCCCTTACCCGTTAATCTCATAGCGTCATTGCTGCCGATGATGTTCTTCGAGTCAACTTCCGACGAAAGCGTGAAGGCTGCCCTTGCAGGAATGTTGGACTTTATCATCGTCGTGAAAACATCAGGAGACGGACGCTGTGCCGCAAGCATCATGTATATTCCGGACGCGCCGGATTTCTGTGCCAATCTCATAATCACTCCCTCGATCTCAGGCCCTGCACCGTAAACCAGATCGGCAAGCTCGTTAATCACAACGACGATTTCGGGTAACTTGCTGTCTCTTTGCTTACGGTTGAAGGATGCAAGGTTTCTCACTCTCGACGATGCAAACGCGGCTGTTCTCTTCTCCATTTCGTCGTAAGCCCAAGTGAGAGCCTTCATTGCGGAGTCTGGGTCATATACGGGTGAGGCCATGAGGTGTGGAAGTCCGTCATAAACAGCGAACTCAACATGACGAGGATCAATGAGTATCAGCCTCAATTCTTCCGGCCTTCTGCGCGAACACATGCTCATTATGCACGAGTTCACGAACATGCTTCGCCCCGAATTTGTGTTGCCTGCTATGAGAATGTGGGGCATGTCCTCAAGTCCAACAACCGAAACTTTCCCGTCAACCTGAACTCCCAGAGGTATGGGAAGCCTTGCTGTTGAATTTCTGAACTCCTCGCCCTCGATGACGTTCCTGAATGAAATTGTCTTACGGTCAGAGCGCGGAACTTCAATTCCTACGTAGCGAGTCCCGAGAATTGGTGCCTCGATTCTCACTGACATTACGGCTAGGGACATGGCTAAATCTTCAGCGAGGCCGGAGATTTTGTTGACCTTAGTGCCGGGCGCAAGTTCAAGCTGGTACTGTATGAACGCCGGGCCTGTTACTATGTGTGCGACTGAGGCGTTGATACCGAAATTCTTGAGTGTCGACGTTATGGTCTTGGCCTGCTTCTCGGAATGCTTGAGAATGTCGCGGTCAGGTTCGGGCTTCTGTCGAGGGCCGAAAATCTCAGGAGGCGGCGGGAACGATAAATCCTCGCGTGATTTTGCCGGTATCACAGGCATCGGAGGAATTACAATTTCTTCGGGCAGCGATGGCTTTTCCTCCGGCGATGACGGTTTGGAGGTTTGAGGCTTTGCGGTTGACACTTGGGGCTTCTCGCTGTCGTCATTCTCCGAGCTGTCCGGGAATGTTACGGGAGGCAGAGGACGGCGGAGCTTCTTCATTCGTGGTGCTGATGAAGGGGCACGCTGTTCAGGGGCTTTCATTCCGCCTGAGTCGATTATTGCGAGTGCGTTGTCGATGACCTCAACAGCATTCGTCATAACATTGTCGGGGAGAAGGTCAGGTAACTCAGGAGGCGGCGGAGTATTTGGATCTGGCTTCAGCTTCGGGAGCTGGAAGTCGAACGCTGCGGGAGGAATATCCGTAAAATCGTCAGGATAATCTCGCTTCGACGGTGTAAGTATTGGCTCAGGAATGCTTCTTGCGGTCGGAGCGTCTGAATTTTTGTCGCGCTCACGTTTTCGGGGCTTGCTGTCGGTGTTGAATTTCAGCTTGGGTAATTTGGGAAGCCTGAACTTGAGAATCTTCGAGCCGAAAAATACCGCTGACAGTAAGAATGACCCAGCCACAAGAATCAGAGTAATGAAAGTCCCGGCATTAAGCACAAAGAATTTCGCCAAGCCTGACCCGAAACCTCCCGGCGTCAAGATCAGAGCCTCAGAACTCCAGCCTGTCTCTTTCAGCAACCCCAAAAGGAACGTGAATGACAGGTAGAGCATTATTGTCCCGAAGAACTGTCTCCGCAATTTCGGGATTCGGAATTTCAACAGCTTTGCAATGCACACGTAAAGCACAAAAAGTAACGGAACAATTACCGCCCCGCCCCATGAGCCTCTGAGATATTCGCCGAGCTTCCTTCCGCCCTCGCCTGCGAGCGAGCTGTCGAAAAGTGCCATGATGCAATAAATACAGGCAACGATGAGCGCAAAAATCAGCATCTCCGACCAGCTTCCTTTGTTGTCATCATCACCGCGTCTTCTGCTCAAAATTCAGCCCTCCTTCTAATTTCCTGAACGTATCTGCCTGATGTTGGCTTTGTGTTCGCTGAAAGTCTTTGAGAAATGGTGATAGCCGTCTCTTCCCGCGACATAGTAGAGGTAGTCGTTAAATTCCGGGTCAAGAGCCGCGCCCCATGCCTCGATTCCAGGTACACATATCGGTCTCGGCGGAAGCCCCGCGTATTTGTACGTGTTGTAGGGCGAGTCGACTTCGAGGTCTTTGTTGAGGACGCGGGTTAACTTCCTCCCTTTCAACCTCCACGCATAGACGACCGTAGCATCAATCTGCAGCAGCATATTCTTGCGTAACCTGTTGTGGATTACGCCTGCTACAGTTCGGCATTCGGCATCATGAAGGACCTCGCGCTCAACCATCGAGGCTACTATCGAGGCTTCCTGAAGGTCGTTAGGTGTGAGCTTATGTTCGGTGATGAAGCCACCCCAATGATTCCACCATGCTGAGGAAGCTCTGTTCACGATCTCGTCAGCAGTCCTGTCAACGAGCATGTACGTTTCGGGCATGAGGAACGCCGCTCGTGTGTACTCGTCTTCGGGAATTGACTTGAGGATTTCGAGGAGCTTGGGGGGATAATTCTTGTTGTTCATGAGAGCCTGTGAGACTGCCTCACGGTTGACCTTCTTGTCCTGGCTCTCAAGTGAGTCGATGAGCGCGAAAATGTCCAAGCCCGGCAAAACCTGAGCTTTAAGGAGTGCGGGCTTCAGGGTTCGTAACTGACGTGCAATGTTCCAGGCGTCAGACGGCACAACGCTGTAATGTCCCGCGCGGATTTTCCTGTCGAGTCCGAATTTCATCATCCACCGTGCGAGTTCAATGGGTGTTCCGTCAATCAAAGCCCCCTGAATCTCGAAAGCTCTTGCTGCCTGCGATGCTGTCATTCCCTGTTCGATTACAACGCTGACAGCCTCGCCCTCTGGAATGGGGATCATGTATTCCCAGAAAGGAGCAGGGACTTTGAGATGATACGACGAGTAACCTGCTGCCGAAAGTATGAAAAGCAACAGGAAAAAGAGAATGCCGGAGAATATGAACCGCCGGCTTCGTTTTCTTGATCTTTGTCTTGGGATTGGTGAGCGATTTGTTGAGTTCTTCTGCAAAATATAGGACACTTCCTGTTAGTTTTTGCGCTTATTATACAGGAAATGCCCCGTAAAATGTCTTAGTTCCGCTACAGGAATGTTCCCCTCATCTCAGCAACGTCAGTAACCCTCTGTATCGCCGCCATTGCCGCAGCACGCCTCATTGTTACACGCTTTGACTCTGAATAGTCCCAAACAAGCCGGAAATTTCCCTTCATTATGTGAACCAGCCTGTTGTTGTACTCCTCCTCGCTCCAGAATGCTCCCTGCAAGTTCTGCGCCCACTCGAAATATGACCCTATAACCCCGCCAGAATTTGCCAGGAAGTCAGGAACTATCATCACTCCTCTGTCTTTGAGAAGCTCTTCTCCCTCCGGTGTAGTCGGCCCGTTAGCTCCCTCTACGATATAGCGCGCTTTTACTCGTCCTGCGGTCTCGGCGTTAATCACACCGTCCCTGGCGCATGGGAAAAAGAAATCGCATTCCGTTGAAAATTCATCGTCAATCTTCTCGCAGTTCCCGAAAGTCTCGAAACCTTCAAGCAGCTTCTTAGGGTGTCTTCTAACTGCGTCAAAAGCCCGGTGAATGTCTATCCCGTCCGCTGAATAGTACGCGCCAGTGATGTCGCTTATTGCCACGATCTTAACGCCCGCGTCATTGAGGGTCTTTGCCGTGTAGCTTCCGACATTCCCGAAACCTTGAACCGCCGCCGTCATTGTGTCAGGATTCTTTCCGAGTACCTTCATGAGTTCGAGGCCGCATGTCGCAACACCGCGCCCCGTTGCTTCGTTACGGCCATGACTCCCCCAGAAAGTTACAGGCTTCCCGGTGAGCACAGCAGGTTCAAGACGCCCTCGCATCTTGCTGATTGTGTCGAGTATCCATACCATTTCCTGACCGCCCGTATTCATGTCAGGTGCCGGAACATCGCTCCATCGCCCAAGTATAGGCTCAATCCTTGCTGCGTATGTACGTGTGAGCTGTTCTTTCTCGCGTTTCGACATAGTTAGGGGGTCGCAGCATATTCCGCCTTTGCCGCCGCCGTAGGGAATACCAGCGAGTGAGCATTTCCACGTCATCAGCATTGCAAGAGCCTCGCATTCGTCCATGTCAACACCCAAATCGTAGCGTATTCCTCCCTTTGACGGGCCTAATGCTGTCGAGTGCTGTACACGGTAGCCGTCATAGACATTCACAGAACCGTCGTCCATTTCGACAGGGATCGAGACCTTCATCATACGTTCGGAATGACTCAGCATCGTTATGAGCCTCTCGCTTAATCCCATCTCGTCAGCAGCTCCGTAAAACTCCTGAAGTGCCGTGTTCAGTAATACATTCGATGATTTTCTCCGTTCTTGCATAACAAAGCACGCCTCCTTCTTGAAGCTCTTTCTCTATTCGGTTGTATTTGTGTTGATTATAACACGCAAGAAGACTCCCACTTCTATAAGTCGGAGATGAATTGCGCAAGTTAAGTTAACTGTGATACAATTCTCAACAATGCTAACGTAAACCAGATATACGGGGCGGCACGTGTAGAAAATATTTTGCCATAGCAGAAACAGACAAAAGAGTAATAAAC
>JAFRSL010000154.1 GCA_017427625.1 Synergistaceae bacterium
ATCATGATTTTGTCAAGGTCTCCTTTCTGTTAATTTTGGTTGAAAATATTATACACCGACTGCCGGATTCACCCTCAGCGTTCCCGGATTAGTGTACGTTACGAGCGCAATCGTACCCGGAACAGAGCGGACGTACTTCCTCTCCGTGTAATCGACAGGAACAGACCCCGCGCCCTTCCCTGAAGAATGACCCGCCGCCAATCCCGCAGCATACTCCAGAATATCCCGACGAGCACCTTCAAGCTCCTCACGTTTAAGCCCGCGAATAATCACGTGCGCGCCCGGCATTTCGTGAGCGTGAAGCCAAATATCCTCCGGCCTCGCAATCTTCAGCGTAACATACCTGTTTCCCCTCGCTGAAAGTCCCACAAGTATCGTAACTCCATCCCTCTTTATGCTGAGATGTGGGGGAATATTCTCCTGCTTCCTTCGCTTTGGGTTACGGTTCTGCGACTTTGCGGGCGAAATCCATTCAGCAAGATCCTTCACAGCCTCCGTGAAATTTTCGGGGTCATCAATCGCCTCAAGCAATGAGTGCTGCTCCTTCAGCTCCGTTATAGCCGCGTTGATAGCCTCAAGCCCCGCTTTAATCTCCTCTGGATTTCCCTTTGCCTTACGGTAACGCTTGAAGTAACGTTCAGCATTCCGCGAGGGTGATAATTCCGGGTCAAGCGAAATCGAAAGCTCCTCACCGTCCCAGTCAGTGAGTGTGATGTTCTCGGAACGCTTCGGAATCTCCCAAAGGTGCGACAATATTGCCTCGCCCTTCCGGCGGAATATCTCAGCCTCCTGACACTCCTTTAGCTGTTTTGCGAGACCGT
Source organism: Synergistaceae bacterium (assembly GCA_017427625.1). GTDB lineage: Bacteria > Synergistota > Synergistia > Synergistales > Aminobacteriaceae > JAFUXM01. Next base: position 822 of record JAFRSL010000154.1, read on the forward strand.
CCCTGTGTCTTTCACGGGATTTCACGGCACGTTTGATCTTCGCGTCAATCTCATGAAGCGTCTTCTCGCGCCCCTTCCTCAGCAACGGAATCAACACCCCATACCTCGCAGCCTCAAGAGGATTCCGTCCAAGCTCCTGCGTCCCTTCAAGCGGAAAATCTATGCGCGTGAGGTAATTGTTCCTGCTCACGATCCGGCATGGGACATCAGAATCAGTGTCAACAATCTTCATCAGCGCGGACTTCCACGAAACAGCGTCCCTTTCCGACCACTGAGAAATAACGAGCCTCGTCAACGGTCTTCCTATGCCTTTCAGGTTCTGGACATCATCAAGCCGCAAGGGAGTTCTCGATTTCATCTCTATGCCCTCAAACTGAGGGGGTGTTGCGTAAGAATGTCCCGGAAGAATCGTCCTGTAATGATTAGTGTCGGGTGTTGAATGTCTTGCGGCCTCGTCAATTTTCCCGTTCTCGTCAAGAAGTATGAAGTTTGCGACAGGTTCAGTAATCTCAAGAATGATTGAGTAATTCACGCTTACACCGGCTGAAACTCTGCGCCTTGCCGAAAGTTCAAGTATCCTGTCATGATTGATCTGCCTCACGGAAAATATTTCGCCCCCGTGAGTGAGACGACTCTTTACGGCCTCAGTGATTGATGCCCGTGAAGGTGATATTTCGCGGAGTGCGTTAATCTCGGACTGCGAGGCTGTACATAATCCTGCTGCCCCAGAAGTCCAAGACAGCAAGAGCCATTCTTCGCCCGAAATTTTCATTGCCGCCCAAGAATCCCCGCCCTCAATACGATTTATGCGAAGGGGTAAAATCTTCCTTATTTCTCCCGCTAATCCTGCTACAAATTCCGGCCCGAATGCCATAATATACATCTCCGAATTCAAATAGTTTTATGATATTCTATAATAATTTAGGAGGTTTGATGAATGAAACACTATATATGTTTTGACGCGGGTACTCAGAGCGTTAAAGTTGCGGTTTATGACGAGGCGGGGGTGCAGGTTGCCGTTGACGTTAATCCCACGACGCTGAATTATCCTCATGCCGGCTGGGTTGAAATGGACGTTCACGAGTATTTCACGCTCGCGCTGAAGGGAATGAAGAAGTGCGCGGAGATCATGAGGGGCAAGGGCATAGATACGTCAACAGTCCGGGCAGTAATGGGCGACGGAATAATCTGCGGGATTGCTGGTGTTGACGAGAATGGGCGGGCTATAACTCCGTTCATCAACTATCTTGACTCAAGGACGCAGGAAGATGCGGACTCACTCTCAGCCCTAAACCTCGAAATCTGGGCTAATGAGACTGGAAACCCTGAGCCTCTGTGTTTGTTCCCGGCTTTACATGCGAGGTGGCTTCTCAAAAATTCACCCAACGCTGCGAAAATCAAAAAGTTCGTCCACAACGCTCCGTATATCATGATGAACCTTGCCGGACTTAAGGCCGATGACGCTTTCATTGACTGGGGCGCGATGTCGGGCTGGGGGCTTGGCTACAACGTCATGAAGAAATCGTGGTCAGATGAACAGCTCGGAATACTCGGAATTTCACGTGAGCTAATGCCTCGTATCGTTAAGCCTTGGGACATAATCGGCGGACTTTCCCACGAATGCGCGGAGTACACGGGCTTCCCGGAAGGAACACCGATTTGCGCGGGCGCGGGCGACACGATGCAGTCGCTTCTTGCTTGCGGAGTTCATGAGCCGGGCCATGCTGTCGATGTCGCGGGAACTTGCTCGATGTTCTGCATTTCAACGGGCGAAATCGTTCCAGGTCTCAGCAAAAAGGGTAACGGCCTTATCTTCAACAGCGGGACATTGCCTGATACGTATTTCTATTGGGGCTTCGTGAGGACGGGCGGGCTTGCGCTTCGATGGTTCAGGGACAACGTCTGCAACAAGGCGGGCGATGACTCGTACTATGACTATCTCAGCGATGGCGCGTCGAAACTTGAGAACGGCTCGGAGGGCGTGAGGTTTCTTCCTTGGCTGACTGGAGGGCCTGAAGGTTTCAGGGAAGTACACGGCTGCTTCATCAACATGGGAATGAATACGAATCAGTTTGTGCTATGGCGTGCAGTCCTTGAGGCTATTGCGGGCGAGTACTCCGAGATTGCGGAACGTTCGCGGAAAGCCGGGACTCTGTTGAC
>JAFRSL010000014.1 GCA_017427625.1 Synergistaceae bacterium
CCCGGCAGAGTATTTCCCGGAAAGAGAATGCCCGGCCACATGGGAAGCGAAAAAGTTACCGTCAAAAATTTGACAGTCATGGCCGTTGACGTTGAGAATAATTTACTTCTGGTAAAAGGTGCAGTTCCGGGCGCGAAAAACAGCCTGCTTGCCCTCTACAAGAAAGCCTAAAGGGGGTCAAGAATAATTATGCCTTTCGTAAAAGTATACGAATTTAACGGAGACAGAGCCGGTGAAATGGAGCTTTCGTCAGCAGTTTTTGACGTTCCCGCACACATGCCGGCAATACATCAGGTCGTTGTCGCTCACTTGGCGAATTGCCGTCAGGGTACTCACAGCACTAAAACGCGCGGCGATGTCTCAGGCGGAGGAAAGAAGCCTTGGAGGCAGAAGCACACAGGCCGGGCTCGTCAGGGAAGCACACGTTCGCCCATCTGGGTACACGGCGGTGTTGCTCACGGTCCGCACCCTAGAGACTATCATCAGAAGGTCAATAAAAAGGTTATGAGGCTCGCACTCAGGAGCGTTTGTCTGACAAGGTGCGCGAGGAGTTAATGGCGGTCGTTAAAGGCTTTGACGCTATCGAGAAGCCGTCAACAAAAGCAGTGAAGCAGCTTTTTGACGCTATCGGCGCAGGAAAGACGCTCGTAATTTATCACAACAACGGCCTCAATGTTACTCGCTCCGTCAGGAACATTCCTAACGCTAAGAGCATCAATGTCGCCAGCATCAACGTTTACGACATTCTCAACGCTAAGAACCTGATTGTAACTCCCGAAGTTGTCGCAAAAATTGAGGAGGTATATTCAAAATGAATTTAACCGCCCATGACATCATCATACGCCCGATAATCACGGAGAAATCAAGCTCGCTTATGGCGTTGAACAAGTACACGTTTGAAGTACACAAGGACGCGAACAAGATTCAGATTCGCAAGGCTGTCGAGGAAGTTTTCAGCGTTAAAGTCGACTCTGTGAACACAATCAACGTCAAGGGCAAACTTCGCAGGCGCGGTGCGAGCAAAGGCTACACGCGCTCATGGAAAAAGGCGATCGTTGCTCTGAAGCCTGACCAGCACATAGAGTTCTTCGAGGGCGCATCGATATAAACAGGAGAATATAGCAATGTCAATCAAACAGTTCAAGCCGTATACAGCTGCCCGCCGTCATATGAGCATACAGGGGCGCGAGGATATTACGGCAGACAAACCGGAACGCTCTCTAGTCGTTCATCTCCGCAAGCATGGAGGCCGTAATAACACCGGCCGTATCACCATGCGTCATATCGGAGGAGGCAGCAGAAGGGCTTACCGGATTATAGATTTCAAGCGCGATAAAATCGGCATTCCCGGGCGTGTTGCGACAGTTGAATACGATCCCAACCGCAACGCCAGAATCGGCCTCGTCAATTATGCTGACGGCGAGAAGCGTTATATCATCATGCCCAAAGACTTAAACGTCGGCGACATGATTTATTCGGGCCCTGAGAGCGATATTACCCCCGGCAATGCGTTAAAGCTGAAAGATATTCCCGTCGGTACGGTCATTCATAATATTGAGCTTCAGCCCGGGCACGGCGCAAAACTCGTGAGATCTGCGGGAACTTCCGCGCAGCTCATGTCAAAAGAAGGCAAGTACGCCTACATCAGAATGCCCAGCAGCGAGCTGAGACTCATTCTTCTTGAGTGCATGGCCACAGTCGGTCAGGTCGGCAACGAGGACTACGACAATATTTCTTGGGGCAAGGCCGGCAAAACTCGCCACAGGGGCAGAAGGCCTCACGTTCGCGGAATGGTCATGAACCCGGTAGATCACCCGATGGGCGGCGGTGAAGGCAAATCGAAATCAAACAAGCACCCCGTTTCACCTTGGGGCACTCCTGCGAAGGGTTACAGAACTAGAAAGCGCAAGCCTTCAGATAAACTGATAATCCGCAGAAGGTATGACAAGTAAAAGGAGCTGAAAACATTATGCGCTCAAGTAAGAAAGGGCCTTTTGTTGAACAGAGGCTCCTCGACAGAATAGAAGCTATGAACGTCTCAGGCGCGAAAAAAGTCGTGAAGACTTGGTCAAGGCGTTCAATGATAGTCCCTCAGATGATCGGTCATACTATAGCCGTTCATAATGGGAAAATGCACCTTCCTGTTTATATCAGCGAGAACATGGTAGGGCATAAGCTGGGCGAGTTTGCTCCGACAAGACGCTTCGGACATCACGCAGGACAGGACAAAAAGAAGTAAGAGGTAAAAAATGGCAGAAATTAAAACAGCAGCAGCAAAAACAAAGAACGCCAGAATTTCCCCGTACAAAGTCCGTCAGGTGCTTGCGTTGATTCGCGGGAAGTCGGCAGAAAAAGCTCAGATAATATTAAAGTTCAGCGACAAGAAAGCAGCAGCTATCATTCTCAAAGTCCTGAACAGCGCAATGGCGAACGCTGAGCATAATTACGGAATGGATATGGACAAGCTTTATGTTCATGAAACGTTTGCGGATCAAGGGCCGGTAATGAAGAGATTTCGTCCTGTCTCAATGGGACGCGCCCACCCTTACGTTCACAAGCTCACGCATATCACCGTCAAGCTCGCCGAACGTCAGCAGGAGGCAAAATAAATGGGACAGAAAGTTCACCCAGTCGG
>JAFRSL010000155.1 GCA_017427625.1 Synergistaceae bacterium
ATGTCAGCACTGGAGAATACATCGAGGCCTCAGCTGAAGAGAGCAATGCTGTATTCCTTGATGACAGCGGCAATGAAATAACGCAAGTTCCAGCCAGTAAGTACGTGAACGTAGCAGCGTACTTTGAACCCGGCAAGGCCTATGAGCCGGCAATTACGGCAACAAGCTCCGACCAGCCTCTCGGTGTAGGCGGATCAGGCGGCGGATGCGATGCAGGACTCGGCGCAATCGTCTTGGCAATGGCGGCGACGTTCTTCATCAGCAAGAAGCGTTCATAATCATTATGGCAAGGTAACACAAGGACACCAAAGGCAGAAGGATTTTTCCCCGTAGGACCCGATCCTGCGGGGGATTTTTTTGCGGACGATCAGGAGTGATGAGGGTGAAAATTCCAGTTGACGAATCGGAGATAATGCCGGAAATTGACAGGCTGTCGTTGGAAAGGGTGAGTCAGGTTTGGGATTCATGGCCGGATTTTGTGGGAACGGCTGGAACTTGGGAATGCCTCAGGAAGATTCACGCTGAGATTTTCGGGGGGCTGTTCAGCTTTGCGGGGAAGGTTAGGACGGTAAACATCTCGAAGGGAGGCTTCAGGTTCGCAAACGCAATCTTCCTCGACAAGATACTTCCCGTAATCTCGGATATGCCGCAGAAGAATTTTCCTGACATTCTCGAAAAGTACACCGAGATGAACATAGCTCACCCGTTCCGCGAGGGAAACGGACGGGCGATGAGGCTGTGGCTTGACGCGATACTGGAACGCGAAATGAATACCCGCATAGATTGGCGGAAGATCACGCGCGAGGAATATATGTCGGCAATGCAAAGAAGCCCCGTCAACACCCTCGAACTTAGCACGCTGCTCAAAGGTGCAATGCTGAAAGCTGAGGATTTGGGCAACGGAGTTATATTCGCGGCGGGGCTTGCGGTGTCGTACAGCTACGAGAGATTTTAGGCTTCCTGCGTTCGAGTATAATGACGCAAGGAAACAAGGAAAATTATTCAGGAGGTCCAAACATGCAAGTGCTGGATAAAAAACGAATTTCGGTAACTTCTAAGCGGCAGTTGACGATCCCGCAAAAATTCTACACGGAACTCGGCTTTGGAAGTGAGGCTATATGTACGCTTCTTGACGGTGCTTTGGTCATTGAGCCTGCCTCTCAAGCTCCGAGCGGTGAATTTGACGATTTAATATTGGCCGACCTCATTAAAGAGGGCTATGAAGGTGAGGCTTTGCTTGCGGAATTTAAGGCAAGGCGGGCTAACGTTCGTCCGGCTGTGGAAAGATTGATACAACAGGCCAAAGATGTAGGTCGCGGGAACGGTGAATATTCAACCTACGAAGAAGTTTTTGGGAATGATATAAGCAAAAAACCCCGTCAACACCCTAAGAATGGGGCGGCGGGGCTTGATGTGTTTTCTAAGCTTCCTGAGGCTGACGTCTTGCCTTTCTTCGTTCAAGCTCATCGAGTATAGCCTTCCTCAATCTCACGGACTGCGGTGTAACCTCAACGAGTTCGTCCGTCTCAATCCACTCCATAGCCTTCTCAAGCGACATTCTTCGCGGAACATCGAGCTTCGTTGTGAGTTCCTTTGTGGCTGAACGGTGGTTAGTCTGCTGCTTCTTCTTTGTGGGGTTGCAGGGAATATCGCCCGGCCTTGAGTTCTCGCCGATAATCATTCCGTTGTAGACCTGCTCAAGCGGTGAGATAAATAACACTCCCCTGCTCTGGAGATTTTCGAGCTGGTAAGCTGTAGCCTCGCCCGTGTCCATGCTTACGAGTGAACCTCGGTTTCGTGTGATTAGGTCGCCGGCCCATTCTTTATAGCCGCTGAAACAGTTTGACATTATTCCGAGTCCTCGAGTGTCCGTGAGAAATTCGCCCCTGTAACCTATGAGTCCCCTCGTCGGAATCTCAATCTCAATCCTCAATAGTCCTCTGTCCGGGTTGTCGATGTTGAGGACTTTTCCTTTGCGGCGGGTCATCTTCTCGAACACGATTCCCTGATATTCTTCAGGAACGTCAATCGTAACAAGCTCGTAAGGTTCGCACTTCACCCCGTCCCTGTACTCTATGATTACTTCGGGCTTCGACACGCAGAACTCCATACCTTCGCGCCTCATCTCCTCAATGAGAATGCCAAGCTGTAATTCCCCGCGCCCCGAAATTTTCACACCGTCCGGCCGTCCCAAGTCCTCCATTCTTAGGGAGACATTTACGTGCATTTCTCGCTGTAATCTTGCCTTTAGCTGCCGTAATGTCACAGCCTGACCTTCACGCCCCGCAAACGGCCCGGAGTTCACGAGGAAGAACATCGACACTGTAGGCTCCTCAATGGACAGCGGTTTAAGCGGAGAGTCTGAAATTTCTTCGGCGCAGAAAGTATCTCCGATGTTGATTTCGTTAGGCCCTGTGATCCAGACTATATCGCCCGCGCTTACTTCGTCAACTTCCGTTCGGTCTAATCCGCGAGTAACCCAAAGCTGTGCTGCCTTTGCATTTTCATGGCCTGTGATCTCCCAGTCGTCGCCGGAATGATCCGTAGTGTTCCATTTCGTTGACACTCTTGTGAACGGCTCACCCTTTTTGATGTGGCCCTGAAGGATTTTTCCGCAGCCGATGCGTCCGACATACTCATTCCATGCAAGTGTGCTGACCTGCATCAAGAATGGTTTTGAGGGATCAACGTCAGGAGCAGGAACGTGATCAATTATCGCTTGGAAAAGGTCGTCCATGCCCTCATGAGGCTTGCTGAGGTCATTAACAGCCCAGCCGTTCAGACCAGAACCGTAGAGGACTGGGAAATCTGCCTGCTCATCACTCGCTCCAAGCTCAAAGAACAGGTCAAATGTAAGGTTAAGCGCGCGGTTTGGGTCAGCACCTTCGCGGTCCACCTTGTTGATGAATACGAGGGGTCGCATACCGATTGAGAGTGCGTGCTGAAGGACGTAGCGTGTCTGTGGCATTGGGCCTTCATTCGCATCAACGATGAGGATTACGCTGTCAACTGTTGAAAGTATTCGCTCGACCTCGCCGGAGAAGTCTGCGTGCCCGGGAGTGTCGATGATGTTAATCTGGTAACCTTTCCATGAGACTGTGCAGGGTTTGGAACGGATAGTGATTCCGCGCTCACGTTCGAGGGGATTGGAGTCCATTACGCGCTCGGCGACTTGTGTGTGAGCCGCGAATGTCTGTGCTGCCCGGAAGATTGAGTCTATGAGTGTAGTTTTGCCGTGATCTATGTGTGCGACTATGGCGAGGTTGCGAATGTGGTCTGCGTTTTGTGATTGCATGAAAATTTTTCAGTCCTGTTATAGAAAATTTTACGGCAATTTTAGCACATGTTCTTTCTGAAACTAATAGCGCAATCATGGGTATGGTATAATTCAAGTGAATTATGGGGGAAGCAGAGGAAGCTAGCTTTACCCCCGACATAAGCCTTAACAGCTCCGCCAGCTTAGCCGCAGAATCTATCCCACAAAAGCAGGACAAGCCTTACGAGCCAATAGAGAGCAGCGA
>JAFRSL010000156.1 GCA_017427625.1 Synergistaceae bacterium
CATCACATTTTGCGAGAACGTTCATTGCTCGTCTCACTCTCTTTTCACCCAACGCCCCAGTGTCATCAATGCCCGGCGTGTCGATAATCACAACCGGCCCAAGCGGAAGAAGCTCCATAGCCTTGCTTACGGGGTCAGTGGTAGTCCCCTTAACATCCGAGACTACCGCTAATTCCTGACCTGTTACGGCGTTTACGAGCGATGATTTTCCGGCGTTGCGAAGCCCGAAGAAGGCTATGTGTGTGCGCTCGCCTGACGGTGTATCGTTGAGGCTAGAACCTGAAGTCTCTTGCATTCCCATTCCTCATGGCCTCGATGTTCTTCCGTGCAATCTCGCGGACGTTCTCACGCGGGATTCTCTCAAGCTCGCGCTCTATCATCGCATATCCGATCTTCTTTGTCTCAGGCGAGGCGTAATCCTCCAAATATTCCGTGAGTGTCATGAGAGCGTTGGGGTGGCAGCAGTTGAGTATCTGCCCGGACTTGCACAGTGCCATGAACCTGTCGCCAGTCCTTCCAGCCCTGTAACACGCCGTGCAGAATGACGGAATATGATTCTGCTCCATCAGCCAGCGTACAACCTCATCGAGTGTCCTCTGGTCGGAAACGTCGAACTGCTCCGTGTCGTGAGGTCTCTCTTCAGTCGTGTAGCCTCCAACTGATGTCCTTGAGCCTCCGGAAATTTGCGAGATTCCAACCTCAAGCATCTTCGCGCGGACTGATTCGCCTTCACGCGTTGAGATTATCATTCCCGTGTAAGGCACAGCGACTCTTATACACGCCGCAATCTTCGTGAATATCTCATCGGGTATCGAGTTGTTGAACTCCTCAGGGTCAATGTCGTCAGCCGGCTTCACTCTAGGTACGCTTATCGTGTGAGGCCCGACTCCGAATACAGCCTCCAAGTGTTCAGCGTGCATTAAGAGTCCCGCGAACTCGTATTTGTACCCTTCAAGCCCGAATAATACGCCCAGTCCTACGTCATCGATCCCGCCCTGCTGTGCCCTGTCGTGAGCCTCAGTGTGATAGGCGTAATCATGCTTAGGCCCTGTTGGGTGAAGTTCCTCGTAACGTTTCCGGTTGTACGTCTCTTGGAAGAGAATGTAAGTCCCAATTCCGGCTTCTTTGAGCTTGCGGTAATTTTCGACGGTTGTCGCGGCAATGTTGACGTTGACGCGGCGAATGTCTCCGTTCTTGTGGTGAACGCTGTAGATCGTCGCGATACTGTCGAGTATGTACTCGATGGGATTGTTGACGGGGTCTTCACCTGCTTCGATTGCGAGGCGTTTGTGCCCCATGTCCTGCAACGCTATGACCTCCGCGCGGATTTCGTCCTGAGTGAGTTTCTTGCGCGGGATTGTCTTGTTCTTCGTGTGATACGGGCAGTATAGGCAGCCGTTGATGCAGTAGTTCGACAGGTAAAGAGGCGCAAAGAGGACTATCCTGTTCCCGTAGAATGCCTGCTTGATTTCTTCGGCGACTTTGTAGATTCGGCTGATGATTTCCGGGTCTTCGCAGGCAAGCAACACTGACGCTTCACGATGAGTCAATCCCGAACACGTACAGCCATTCTCGTTGAACTTCGGACGTGCCTTTTCGAGCAGCGAGTCAATCAGTGCCTTGTCATTCTTGTGAGCTTCGGCGTAAATCAGAGTGTCGAGAATTTCCTCATGGTTAATAAAATCGTCTGCATGCGGCGATGATGGATTATACATTAAGTTTTACCCTCCTTCTTCGGGGTCAGAGCGTCGAAAAACTCTTTGCCGTCAGAAATTTTTACCCATATTATACCAACGGCAGCAACTCGAATATTCCATCTCCGAGAGCGTAGTAGGTAATCTGCCAGCCTTCGGAGTCGTTTCTGAAGTTCCAAGTGGTCCCGCGCCGTCTCATTTCCGGGAGGCTGTTGATCCTCGTGAACTCCCGCACGAAATCTTCATGAGGCATTTTCCCAGCACCGAGATCGCTCCTTCGTACCCTTATTGCTGACACCCTGAGGTCTTCCGTGAACGATATGCAGTCCTCCTTAACGCGTCCATTCGCTGCCCTGAGAGTTATGGTCTCGACACCAATCTTCTCGATTTCAGCAAGAAGATCGGGAAGCTTCATGCTCTCATTTCGGAGACGGTAAAATTCCTTGACAGCACTTGTGATCCTGAAGCCGGTGAAATCTTTGTCCTTGCCGCTCATGAGGATGGAGATGCTTCCGACTTCTGAGGGCTTTCGGCCGGGTATTCTCTCGCTGTTGATTTCAAGTGTGAATGGAAGTCCGCGAAGATTCACACGCCATCTGACTATATCGCGGAGGGACATTTTATTGCCCAGCCTTGTTCCCGCGACTCTGGGTCCGAATCCGCCTGTATTGTCCTTGTAGGGGTCAAGTGAGAATGAGGGGGTGGCAAGGCATACTACGAGGCAGAATACCATCATCGACAATTTCATGAATCTCATAGGTATTCACGCTCCTTATTTAACACTGAGAAAGACGACACCCTTTCAGAAAGGGTAAAAACAGACAAATAGTGAGGTGAGGTGAGGTGAGGCATTATAGCACTTAAAATCACATGTGTCAAGTCCTTTCTTAACTTATAATGATAAAATTTACTTTAATTTATCACATCATGCGGAAAAGTCAAATGAGATTATGATCTCCCTCTGCTTATAAAAGCAATATAAGGTAAAATTCTTAGGGTTGCACTTTTACGAAGGAGGAATATAAATGTATCAGATACTCATACGAAACGGAACAGTAATAGACCCGGCCAACAATATCCATGACGTTCTCGACCTCGCAATCGACGGCGGGAAAATCTCAGCGGTTGACTTCGACATTGACGCTGAGGCGGTGAATGAGATCGACGCATCGGGCTGCATCGTAGTGCCCGGACTGATCGACCATCACGCGCATGTCTGGCCTCTCGCTAAAATCGGAATCCCCGCCGAGTCCGTGTGTTTCTCGTCAGGTGTAACGACAGTTGTTGACGCTGGAAGCACGGGGGCAATGACTTTCCGTCAGCACAAAGATTTCATCAGCAAGTCAAAACTCACCGTGAAAGCCTACATCAATGTATGTTCGACAGGCCTCGACTCATTGCCTCACGAAATGGAGGACGTTGACCCTTCGCACTATGACGAGGGCGCAATACGTGAGCTTTTCGAGGAGGAGGGCGCGAATCTCTTGGGCCTTAAACTTCGGACTAGCAAGGAGGTAGTGAAGGACATGGGATATGAGCCGCTTCGTCAGACTGTGAGGCTTGCGGAGAAACTGGGGCTTTCAGTCATGGTTCACTGCACCAATCCGCCCGCTGAAATGTCAGAGCTTCTCTCATGCCTAAGACCCGGCGACGTAATCACTCACATGTACATGAACAAGGGAAGCACTATTCTCGACAAACTCGGCCATGTCAGCAAAGCGGCGATTGAAGCACGTGAACGCGGAGTGATCTTCGAGGCGGCAGATGCACGGGCACATTTCGGTTTCAATGTCGCAGAGAGGGCGATACGTGAGGGATTTTTTCCAGACATTCTTGCGACCGACATAACGAAACTCAGCGTTTACTTACGTCCCACAGCCTTCAGCATGGCCAGTCAGCTCGCAAAGTATTCGATGCTCGGAATCCCGGAAGATGAATTGTTCCGTCTCTGCACAATAAATCCAGCGAGACACATGAAGATTGACGCGGGGACTTTGAGCGTTGGGAGTGCTGCAGATGTTGCGGTGTTCAGGCGCGAGGAATTTGCACAGCAGTTCGGGGACAGGCCGTATTCTGACGAGACTGCACAGCTCAGATTTGGTGAATACATATATCGTCCGTTGATGACCGTGAAGAACGGCGAGGTTGTTTTCAGGGATATAGCGTTTTAGGCGTAGCGTTGTGATAAAATTTCGTCATGAACAAGCGCAGGATTGACGAAATCGGAATAAGGTACGTTGAAAGCCTCAAACTCTACGAGGAATACGCCGCGAGAATCCGCAATCTCATTCAAGACCTCGTTGAAGTTGAAGGGGTGGAGTTCTATGCTATCGAGGGCTGGGCTGAACCTCCCGCCGAGCTTCTTCAGATGTTGTCGACACTTGAGGAAAAAGACCTTGCTGGTGTTGACCTTGTTACTGTACGTGTGCTTTTGCGTTTTCCTGCTGACGTACTGAGGATAGAGTCGCTGATAAAGTCCGAATTTGACGTTGACCCTTCACGCTCGCTGCCGTCAAATTCCCGCGTCCTAAAAGATCCCGGAAGGTTCGGCTATCCTGCAGTAGTCTACATACTCTCGCTCTCACAGTCCCGCTCAACCCTCAAGGAGTGGGAGAAGTACAAAGACCTTAACTTCCGCCTCGAACTCCGAACGTTATTACAGGAAGCATGGGCGACAATACTCCCGAAAGTAAGCCAGACAGTAGGCAGAGAATCGGTGGAGGAATTTACGCGTGAACTCTTCCTTTTGGGCGCGATGCTAGAGAAGGCCGACAAAGGATTCCTGACATTAAGGGACGAAATTAAGAGCGAGGCATTGCTTGTACCTCAGTCAGCAAAGAAGCCCGAACAGGTTACAGCGGAGACAGTTTTCACGGACGAGGAACTCTACCAGCTATTCCGCGATGATCCTTCATTGCTGGGGAAATGGAACGCGAACGCAATTGAGGCGGGATTCCCAGAGTTCACGCCCGACGCTGCATACCTCCGTGAAAGTTTCACATATCTCTGCAAGATACTTCATGCTTCAGGGATTGATACACTGTCGGAGTTCAGGAAGTTTCTTGATGACATGGACAGCGAGGACAAAGGATTGCGACAGCTCAAGACACTTCACGACAGCTTCAGGGACAATCAGAGTTGGAGGGTTGATCCGTTCTCGGCATTGTTCCTTCTTGCGCTGAATTTCAAGTGGGACGTACTGAAGGACAAAGACCTCGCGGGTCTCGGAATAAAACGAGGCTCAGACCGCATTAACGGCAAAGATTAAAGGAGGATAATCGTAATGAGAAGCATAATTTTGTGGGTAATAGTGTCGTATCTTATAGGCTCATTTCCGACCGGCTACGTTGTAACAAAGCTCTTCCACAAGGGTGAAGACGGAAAGCGCGACGGTCTCGACATTCGTACTATAGGAAGCGGGGCAATCGGCGCAACAAACGTTGGGAGGGCAATGGGGCCTGTGTGGTCATGGTTCACGGCGATCGTTGACATGCTGAAGGGGGCGTTTGCGCTTCTTCTTGCGGCACATATAGCACCGGCGGAACAGCAGGAAATCATCGCGGCTGTGTCGGCGTTCGCGGTTGTTGTGGGACATAACTATCCAGTCTGGCTGAGGTTCAGGGGCGGAAAGGGTGTCGCTACGACCTACGGGACTCTGTTCTTCATCTGGCCATACTATTCGTTCGCGGCGGTTTTGCTTTGCGGCGGACTGTGGTACATCATAAGGGGAACGACTCACATCGTCTCGCTTGCATCAATGTTATCGCTTGCGGCAATCTCTGTGTGCTTTGCGATGCTTGGTGCGCCTGTAACTTTCACGGTTCTTGCGGCGGTGCTTGCATTGCTGTGCGTTTGGAGGCACAGGACTAATATCGTGAGGATCATGAACGGAACAGAGAACAAGTGGCATAAATAAGTAAAGCAGAAATTGAGAATGGCAATGTTCCAGACTAGATGGAGCTACTGCCATTCTCCGATCGCACACTTAGTACGATATTCTCGTGAGTCCTGAGAAGCTGTAAGTGCTCTTCAGCGTAACTTCCGGCGCGTCCATCGTTACGTCTCTGTATGCGGGACTCGTGTAATTCCCCATTCCTCCGATGTTGTAGACCTTGCTCATATCCCAGCCGCGAGCATTGAGAATCTTCATCAAGTTATTGACTCTTCCTCCGCCCTGACACATCAGGAATATCACCTTGTTCTTCGGGAAAAGAGCCGCAAGAATCTCATCGGACTCTTTGTACACCGGCAGTGGGTCATCAGTTGTTCCGCCATAGAGCTGCGGCAATGACGAATCTTTGTGCGCGTTCGCATTGAAGATCAACGCAAGGTATGGTATGCACTCGAAATTCCTCAGGTGCTTCTTCGCGTAGTCCTCGTAGTCGCGGATGTCAATGTAAACCACATCACTGCGTCCGAGATATTGGCGCAAATTCTCGTTGTTGATTGCCGAGCATGTCGGGCCGAAGTTTCCGGGCGTGCAAAGCGTGTCTTCGGTGTCGTCCTTGTTGGCCTTGTACTTCTTCGTTGTGTCAACAGGCGCAGGAAGTTCCGTTGCCTCTTTCACGGCACTTGCAACACTTGCTTTTGCTGCGGCAGTCTCCCTCTTGCCCTCGAAAACTTTGCGAAGCTCCAAAGCCTTTGGGTCTCCGTCGAAGAATGGATCTGTTGCGTGGTAGGCAAACAATGCCTGAACAGCCCTCAGCGTGTTGTTCGATGAGACTGTTGCGCCTGTCCATGCGTCAACGTTGAAGTCCTTGAAGTCGCTGATTTGGCTGTAACCCGCAAGCTCTGAGTACTTCTTGCCGATGTAGTACGGGAGCATTTCGGCCTTGAACTTCTCGAACGTTGCTGTTGGCGCGATTGGCGAAGGGTTGCTGTCTCCCCAGAAGCCTCCCAAGTAATGACCGGTCGAGTCCGAATCATAGCTCAGGAACTTTACTTCTGAGTCCTCGATTTTGCCGCTTGATGGGAGAGTGAGTTCAACGTAGGCGGTTGACCAAACATTGAGGTCTGCGGGGCGGCATGTGCAAGCTATGAACGTGATCTGATACTTCACGTAGTTCCTTGCGACGTACTTGAACGGGACGAACGCATAGAACAAGTCTTCCTCTTTTGGGCCGTCAATGTGATTGAACGGAATCACTGCGACTTGATTGGCCTTTGTTCCCTCGCCGAGCCTTGCAGAAGTGTTGAGGAAGTTATTCACTTCGCTGAGGGAAAGTTCGGCCGCAGAAACTGCTGTTGTGAACAATACAACCAGCAACATACACGTGAAAACTTTTCTGAGCATGATTTGTGTCTCCTTTGTTGGTATTTATCGTAATTGTAACATATTATTCGTTTGCTTAAAGCCCGATTTAGCCTGTATAATTCCCCGCAAAAAAGGAGTTTTAGACCGCCCATGTTCAACCCGTTCGTTCTAGTACCTTGCGTGATATGCCTCTATACCGTCCTCAGTATGGTAATCCCTCTGAGAGTTCCTGCTGTTGCGAAATTACTCCTCGCTCTCCTCACAGTCTCAGGAGTCGCAAAACTATTCCTACTCAGGATGACACCCTCAGGCTTCGACATCTACGAGCTTCCCAGAAACATCGCACTCTTGCTCTCGGCAATGTTCAGCTTCATGATCGCCGCCGCGATAATCTGTGTCGTCAAGGATATTGCGTTCGTCCTCTGGAAGATTTTTTCACGCGCAAAATTTCCCGCTCATTATGCGTCCATGAGCGTCCTCATTGTCGCGGCAATGACTACGATTTACGGTGTCTATGCCGGAACAAGAGTCCCCGATGTCGCTGAATATGACGTGAAAATCCCAGGGCTTGGGCGTGAACTTGACGGCATGAAAGTTGCGATGCTCGTCGATATTCATGTTGGCTCGGTGAACAGGAGGCCGTTCGTTCAGGAAGTTGTCGACAAAACAAACGCGCTTAATC
>JAFRSL010000157.1 GCA_017427625.1 Synergistaceae bacterium
AAACCCCCTCGCCAGCGAGCTGGCCCTCTCCCCCTTGTCAGGGGGCGTGTGATTCTCTGCTTTTGCCTCCCTTGCTAAGGGGAGGTGTCGAACGAAGTGAGACGGAGGGGTTTTTCTTCTGCGTAAGGGGAGGTGTCATGAACGCATTGAATGACGGAGGGGTTGTGTTTTTCTGACGGAGGGGTCGTGTTTCATATTGTGCCTATATTGTTGTATAATATGGTCATTCATTTAACAGGAGGAGATTTATTATGGCTGTAAGAGTAGCAATCAACGGCTTCGGAAGAATCGGAAGACTCGCTTTCCGTCAGATGTTCGGTGCGGAGGGCTACGAAGTCGTTGCAATCAACGATTTGACCAGCCCCGCAATGCTGGCACACTTGCTCAAGTATGACACCGCGCAGAAGGGTTACTGCGGAGTTATCGGTGAGAACAAGCACACAGTAGAGAGCAAAGAACCCGTTTTCGAGGAAGACGGAAAGACCGTGAAAGTTCCCGGCTCGATCACAGTTGATGGTAAGGAAATCACCATTTATGCCGAACCTAAGGCAGCAAATCTTCCTTGGAAGGCTCTGAATGTTGATGTCGTTCTGGAATGCACGGGCTTCTACACGTCAAAGGCAAAGGCTCAGGCTCATATCGACGCAGGCGCGCGCAAGGTCGTAATCTCCGCACCCGCAGGCAATGACCTTCCGACGATCGTCTACAACGTCAACCACTCAACACTCAAGCCCTCAGACACTATCATTTCCGCCGCAAGCTGCACAACGAACTGCCTCGCTCCCATGACGAAGGCTCTCAATGATGCGTTCCCAATCGTGAGCGGAATCATGACCACAGTACATGCTTACACCGGCGACCAGATGATTCTTGACGGACCTCACCGCAAGGGCGACCTTCAGAGGGCAAGAGCAGGAGCAGCTAACATCGTTCCCAACTCGACAGGCGCGGCGAAGGCAATCGGGCTTGTTATCCCTTCACTGAACGGAAAGCTCATCGGTTCAGCCCAGCGCGTACCCGTAACGACAGGTTCAACGACGATCCTCGTAGCAGTCGTTAAGGGTAAGGACGTAACGAAGGACGCCATCAACGCGGCAATGAAGTCCCAGAGCTCAGAGTCATTCGGCTACACGACAGAGAAGCTCGTTTCGTCGGACGTTGTGGGAATGACCTACGGCTCACTCTTCGATGCCAACCAGACAATGGTAACGAAGATTGACGACGATACCTATCAGGTTCAGGTTGTAGCGTGGTACGACAACGAGAACAGCTACACGAGCCAGATGGTAAGGACGATCAAGTACTTCTCGGAGCTTAAGTAGTTTTAACCCGGAAATTCCCGGACTCCTGCCTCAGAACGGGGCGGGAGTTTTTTGTTCACTTTTCTGGTATAATAATTAAAATCCAATACAGTATTAAGGAGCGATAGTAGCATGTTCAAAACAGGAAAATTCTGCCGTATCACTTTATGCGTTCTGCTTATCGTGTCGATTGCGGGGGTTTCATACGCGGCAATGCTGAGAAGCCCGAAACAGGATTCGGAATCTCAGTCCCGTCGAAGAAGTCGTATGTATCTCCCCAACACAGGGAGCATTGCAGTTCTTGCCGACTCACAGGACTCACAGCACGCAGCAATAGCGGAGGCCGTCATGATTGATGAGCTTATGGCGAACGGCTACAATGTTGTCGACGATGCGGCACTTGCGAGGCTTCACAGGCAGGCTCAGAAAGAGGGCGCGATTGCGAGGGCATTCGGCGGAAACGTTACGGGGATTGCGAACTTGGGGAGGAGCGCGAAGGCATCATACACGATTCTTGCGCGCGTGAAGGCTGGAATCCCGGAACGCAACGAGGCGAAGCTCTACACTGGAACGGCATCAGCGGTAATCTTGGCCGTGTCCTCAAAGGGTGAGAAGATCGGCGGAAGAAGTTTCAGCGGAAAGGCTGTAGGTTACACTGTTGACGAGGCAAGGGAAAAGGCTCTTGAGAAGGCCGTCCTTGAAGGTCTGCGTCAGCTTCTATAAACACAATTTCACAGGAGGAATAATTTTCATGAAACGCAAAGTTCTATTCACGTTGTTGGCAGTCGCATTCACTCTCGCGGCATCACAGGCACTCGCGCTCCCGAGAATCGCAATACGGGGCTTCGAGAACAAGACCGATGAGCCAAGTGTCCCGTCAAAGGCAATAACCGACATGATGACGACCGAACTCGGCAAGGCGCGGATATTCAGCATATTCGAGCGTGAGAATCTCGACTATGTTACGGACGAGATAAGGCTCGGGCAGTCCGGCCTCATGGAAGAGTCGACAGCTCCCCAAGTCGGAAGGCTCAAGGGAACTCAGTACACCCTCACCGGCGCAGTTACTCTCTACCACTACAACGTCAAGGCTGGCGGTGCGTTCCTGAAACTTGTGGGAATTGCTGGTGCGGCAAAGACTGGCTATGTTACGCTCGACATCAGGATCATCGACAACACAACGGGCGAGATCGTCTACGTCAACAGCGAGACGGGAAGCGCGAAACGTGAGGGCGGCGGTGCGGCGGCATACTACGCGGGATTCGGGATCGGTGCGCTCGGCGGGTCATACGGCGGAATACTCGCTGAGGCCACGAGAAATGCCGTAATCAAGCACATCAACACGATGAAAGAGTACGAGTGGGAATAATTCGGAGGACAGCGTGAAGATGTCAAGATACAAGAAATTCGCGGCGCTAATCGTCATAGCACTCTGCGTAATTCCTACGTGTTCGTTTGCGGCTGATGAGTTGGGGCTTGAGCGTGTGAGGCTCGGAATAATGAGGTTCGACAGCAAGACATACGATGTTCCCGACAGAATGGCGGCGGCAATCACTGACATTTTCGGGAGGGTGCTCTTCAAGTCGAAGGGAATAATGCTCGTTGAACGTGAGAAACTCGAAGATGTCATGAAGGAACTAAGGCTCGGAATGTCAGGGCTTGTCGACGAGGACACGGCGGCTGAGGTCGGAAAACTTGCGGGCTGCGACTACATGCTCATGGGGTCAATAACGAATCTTGCGAGGGCATCGTCGGGAGTCGCAATTCCTCTTTTCGTCGTGCCTGTAAGCGTTGGCTCAAAGAATCAAAAGGTCAAGGCTACACTTGATGTCAGGCTCGTGAAAGTTGAGACGGGTGAGGTAGTTTTTGCTGAAACGGCGGACGGTAATGCCAGCAAGTCTGATACGGCACTCAGTGCTTATGGTGTGGGCGTTGAAAACTCCGAGTTCGGCGGGATTGAGGGTACGGCAGTGGCGAACGCTGTAATGTCATTGGCTCCCAAAATCGAGAAGGAACTCACAGGGACAGACACGCTGTCGAGGATCCTCGAGGCCGACAAGAAGCCTAAAGGCAAGAAAGCCAAGAGCAAGGGCAAGAGCGACAAGAGTGATGAGCAAGTTGGAGGAAGCTCCGCGACAGTGAACCGTCCGAAGAAAGGCTCGAAGAAGAAAGCCACCGAAGCCTCCGATGAAGTTCTGGTAGCCTCAGCCCCTCAAAATGATGAAGGAACAGTCTCAGCCTCATCGCGTCAGGTGAATAGTGCGGCGTTCGAGAATGATTCGACGGATTTCGACACTGTAATAAGCTCCTACGGACTGAGCAAGAATGATGAGGAAGATCTCAAGGCAAAGCACAGGAAGCTCTCAAAGATGGGCAACACTGCCGCCGCCTACAGGGAGTACTCGAAACTCTTTGACGAGACTGGCAATGATTATTTCGCGGCATACAAGGCCGGAGAGGTTGCGCGCGCTCTCAAGAAGAAGAGCAACGCGAAGATGTGGTACAACAAGGCACTCGAAATCAATCCGAACTACGCCCCCGCGAAGAAAGCTCTCTCGAAACTTTAGCTTGGAATAAAAACTCCTCCTAACTCTTGGGAGAATACGAAGTAGCCCCCCTGCAATTACACAGAGGGGCATTTTTATGTGTGGACTATGCTACAGTGATTTCCTTGCAGAGATAGACATCCTGAACAGCGTTGATGATCTGAACACCTTCACTCATTGGACGCTGGAATGCCTTGCGCCCGAGAATGAGTCCCATTCCTCCGGCTCTCTTGTTGACGACAGCGGTACGAACGGCCTGAGCCAAGTCATTCTCACCTGAAGCACCGCCTGAGTTGATGAGTCCTGCACGGCCCATGTAGCAGTTAGCGACCTGATAGCGTGCCAAGTCGATTGGGTGGTCGGTCGTGAGCTTGTCATACATTTCCTTCGAGGTCTTCCCGTAGCCTTTGCCCATCGCGGGATAGCCGCCGTTGTTCTCGGGGAGTTTCTGCTTGATGATGTCGGCCTCGATCGTAACGCCGAGATGATTCGCCTGACCTGTCAAGTCTGCCGATGCGTGGTAATCCGTAACCTTTTCGCCGTTCTTGACCTTGAAGGCCGAATTGCGCAGGTAGCACCACAGAATCGTGGCCATTCCCATTTCGTGAGCCTGATGGAACGCCCGCGAGATTTCCTGAATCTGGCGAGTTGACTCAGGGCTGCCAAAATATATTGTTGCTCCAACGGCAACTGCTCCGAGATCATATGCCTGCTTGACTGACGCAAAAAGCACTTGGTCATACTGATTCGGGTATGTCAGAAGCTCATTGTGATTCAGCTTGAGTACAAACGGAATCTTG
>JAFRSL010000158.1 GCA_017427625.1 Synergistaceae bacterium
ACCCCCAGTTCGAGTCTGGGTGCCGCCTTCATAAATCCATCACACAGAAAATTCTCCCCAATCATCAGAAATCCAGAGATGTTTTTCCTGGTCTTCAAGAAAATCTTTATTCGGTGCAGAGAAGTTTTTGGGCACTCCAAGCAGTGCGATACTTCTTGCGAGTTATGGCAAAAACTCATCAGCATGATAAAATATTCATAACAATCCAAAATTTTCAGGAGGTTGTAAGAAGCATGAAGAAAATATTTTCACTCGCAGCAATCCTCGCGCTGGTACTCAGCGTTCCGGCACTTGCGGCTTCAGGCGGAATGCCAATGAGCGGCCCTTACCCTGACGGCTCAAGGCTCACGTTGGCGACAGGCGGTGAGCAGGGTGAGTATTACGCTTTCGGCGCGGCACTCGCAGAGATGGCAAGCAGGAAGACCAGCACTCAGGTTCACATCGTCGCATCATCGGGCGCAATGAAGAACATCGAGGCACTTGCCCGGAACAACGCAAAGCTCGCGTTCACACAGTCAGACGTCGGCTTCTATGCGTCAAGAGGGACGAGGCTGTTCGGCCAGAAGTATGACGGCTTCTCGACAGTCGCAGTGCTTTACCCTGAGCCAGTCCAGATAGTTACCCTCAACCCTGAGATTGAGCGCGTGGAGAATCTCAAGGGCAAGACCGTATCAGTCGGCCCGGAAGGTTCAGGGACGTACTTCAATGCTGTTGACGTTCTCGAGGCTTACGGAATGGACATCAACACGGACATCAACCCTGTCTATGAGTCGTTCGGGAACAGCGTCGATGCCCTCAAAGCCGGAAAGATTGACGCGGCCTTCATAGTAGCGGGAACTCCAACTCCTGCGGTCTCAGAACTCGCAAAGGCCGGAAAGATCTTCATCGTCAGCTTCGACGACAAGCACATCATGGACCTCATCGCAAAGCACCCCTACTATACGAAGATTGAGCTTCCAAAGTCAACCTACGGCACAGATGAGGGCGATGTTACGGTTGCTGTGAATGCGGTTGTAGTTGCCCGTGATGATGTCAAGATGGAGGACGTTTATAACTTCATGTTCGGAGTATTCGAGAACGTTGACGCTCTGTCAAAGGACAATGCGCGCGCACGCTATCTCACACTCAAGTCAGCGGCATCATACCCTGCAGTCCCCTATCACGCCGGAGCAGTGAAGTATCTCGGCGAAAAGGGAATCCTGGTCTCAGGAAAGTAAAAGGAGGAACATATAATGAGGAAAATCGCAGCACTAGCAGTAATATTGATGATGTTTGCGGGAGCGGCGTTCGCTGACGGAATGCCCGGTGGAACGAAGCTTGTCTTTACGACGGGCGGCGCACAGGGAACGTATTACGGATTCGGCGGTGTACTTGCTGGGAAAGTCGGCGAGAAGACTTCAACCACAATCACTGCGATAACTTCGGGCGGCTCAAAGGCAAACATCGAGGCTATGGACGACGGCGACGCACAGCTTGGTTTCGTTCAGTCAGACGTAGGAGCTTATGCCTACAAGGGGACGAGGCTTTTCGAGGAGAGGATCATGAACTTCTCGACAGTCGCTAACCTCTACATGGAGCAGGTTCAGATCGTAACGCTCGATCCCGCCATCAAGACGGTTGCTGACCTCAAGGGCAAGAATGTCTCAGTTGGCGCAGCAGGTTCAGGCGTTTACTTTAACGCTGTTGACGTTCTCGAAGCATACGGCCTCGACATCGAGAAGGACATCAAGCCGACGTACCAGTCATTCGGCGATTCCGTCGAAGCACTTCAGGACGGAAAGATTGACGCGGCATTCATCGTTGCGGGTGCACCAACAACAGCAGTAACCTCGCTCGCGGCAACGAAGAAGGTCTACCTTGTAGGCTTCGATGAC
Organism: Synergistaceae bacterium; assembly: GCA_017427625.1. Classification (GTDB taxonomy): domain Bacteria; phylum Synergistota; class Synergistia; order Synergistales; family Aminobacteriaceae; genus JAFUXM01. The sequence goes on from JAFRSL010000158.1 coordinate 1,875, forward strand.
GAGCATGTACTGAGCCTCATCGCAAAGTCGCCCTACTACAGCATGAACGTGATCAAGAAGGACGTTTACGGCACTGACGACGACGTTGTAACCGTTGCGGTCGGAGCTGTCGTAATTGCGCGCGATGACGTTTCGGAGGCCGACGTGTACAACTTCCTCTGCGGAGTTTTCGACAACAAGGACGAAATCACCGCCGCACACGCGAAGGGCGCAGAGCTTGACCTGAACTTCGCGGCATCATACACGGCAGTCCCCTACCATGCCGGTGCAGTAAAGTATTTTGGCGAACATAACATGAAGGTTGTGGGGAAATAAGTTTCCCTTGTCGCTCTCACAGGGGGCGTGGATTGAAATGGCGAGAAAGGTATCAAGGTTGCGGGGAAATAAGTTTCCCTTGTCGCTCCCACAGAGGGGCGTGGATTGAAACGGCGAGCACGACATGAAGGTCGCGGGCAAATAATTTTTCCGCATAATCAGGAAATTCTGGGCGGCTGTGGCTTTTTGTCATGGCCGCTTTTGTTAGGGAGACTGTCAGAAAACCCCTCCGTCTCACTTTGTGAGCCACCTCCCCTAATTTAGGGGCGGCAGGAGCTTTTACGTCCCCTGACAAGGTGGAGAGGGCCAGCTTGCTGGCGAGGGGGTTAGTTTTCGGACACTCTATAGGAGGGATAATTTATGAGTGATGACATAACACGTCAAGAGATTGAACAGATGGAAGCCGACGTTGACGCTGTAATGAAGAAGTATGACCGCGAGTCCAACGTCCGAATCTGGGAAGGCCGTCCGGCGGTGATAGTGCGGTGGTTGTCGGCAATGTTCTCGCTTTACTGCATCTATGTTACGCTGTTCAGCACGGCCATGCCCGAAATAAGGCTGAATGTATTTCTGGGACTGATTCTGATTCTGGGCTACCTTCATTACCCCATAAGGAAGGCATCAGGCGACATCAAGCCGGGACTCAGCGACTCGCTCTCAATACCGCTGACGTTCGACACGATACCCCGCGTGAACTCGATACCGTTCTACGACATAATCATAATGCTTGCGGGTGCGATACCGTTCTTCTATTTTGCATGGAACGCCGAGAGCATCATCAAGCTAGCGCTCCGCGTAACAAGCCCGCGTAACCCCAACTATCTCATGATGGTAACGCTTGCTGTTCTGGCCATATTGTCGGCAATGGAACTTTGCAGGCGTTGCGTCGGGATACCGATACTCTGCGTTGTGGGAGCGTTAATGTTCTATGCGTTCTCGACCGTGAGATTCGGGAAAGTCATCTATGATTTGTTCTACTCAACAGGAGATGGTCTAAGAAGTACGCCGATTGAGGTTTGCGCGAAGTACATCGTGGTGTTCATAATCTTTGGGGCATTCTTGGAGAGGACTGGAATCTCAACGTTCTTCATCAACCTCGCAAACGCAATCGCAGGAGCATCAGCGGGAGGCCCGGCAAAAGTCGCAGTAATTTCGTCTGCACTCTGCGGAATGGTCTCAGGTTCGTCGGTCGGCAACACCGTAACAACAGGAAGCGTAACGATCCCAATGATGAAGCGAACGGGATACAAGCCTGAATTTGCTGGGGCTGTCGAGGCTGCAGCATCAACGGGCGGACAGATAATGCCTCCGATAATGGGAGCTGCTGCGTTCCTAATGGCCGAATACATGGGCATACCGTACTCGCAGGTTGCGTTGAAGGCGATACTTCCGGCGGTCTTGTACTTCACGGGGATATATATCGCTGTTCACCTTGAGGCGAAGAAGCTGGGACTGAAGGGAATCCCGAAAGAGGAACTCCCCCGAATAATCTCGCTTCTCCCGAAAATATACCTGCTCTTGCCGCTTATTATCCTCGTTGTGATGGTGTCGATGAACATTTACACGATGCAGTTCTCGGCGGCCATAGCGATTGGATTTGCGATACTCGTGGGGCTTCTCAACAAGGACGAGCGGATCACTCCCCGAAAAATCATCGACGCGTTGGAAGCCGGAGGACGAGGGACAATCACGGTTGCTGTAGCGTGCGCAATGGCGGGGCTTGTTGCGGGCTGTATAACGTCAACGGGACTCGCGTCGGAACTAATCACGATGGTTGTGAACGTTTCGGGCGGACATGCTTTCATTGCGCTGGTACTTACGATGATATGCTGCATAATTCTCGGAATGGGAGTTCCAACGACTGCGAACTACTGTATAATGGCGGCAACATGCGCTCCGATTCTTATGGCACCGGCGATAGGGATTGAGAAAATCTGCGCTCACTTCTTCGTGTTCTACTTCGGAATTGTGGCTGACATAACTCCACCTGTAGCATTGGCGGCATATGCAGGTTCGGCAATAGCGAAAGCACCCCCGATGAGGACGGCCTTCAACGCTACGAAGCTGGCGATTGGCGCGTTCATAGTGCCGTATATATTCGCGTTCACACCGGCCATGCTTTTCGAGAACGTTCAGCCGATTGTCGAGATTGCGGGAGCTGGGCCAGTACTGACGAATGTACTCGTTGCGCTTGAGATTGCGCTGATTTGCGGGACTGCGCTGCTTGGAATTTTCGGAGTCGCGGCGAGCCTTAACGGGTATCTTTTCACGCCGATGAATGTAATCCTTCGTGTGATAATCTGCGCGGGCGGACTGAGCATGTTGGTGCCGGGAATCGTGAGCGACCTTGTGGGATTGATGCTTGTGGGGTTTGTGGTAACTGTACAGTACATGAAGGGCAAGGCAAGCCTGGCGGTGTAAAGATTTGTGTCCCCTGCTGAGAACGGCGGGGGATACTTATGTCTCAACCTCAGCACACTTTCTAAGCTTATCCAGCACTTTCACCATTGCCAATGTGTCGAGACAGCAATAATTCAGCAGATTTTTACGAATAGCAGCAATCTCCTCCGGCGTATGATTCGGCAAGTCAGCAAACGCTGCAGAAGCCTCTAAACCGTTATGTATGCCGTCAAGCGCGTTATAATCCAGTTCTGGGTCTTCGGGACACAAAGCACGATATATCTGAACAAAGCCTCTCTGCTATAGCTCTTCTTGGATCTATTCCCTCATTAGCAAGAAACTCTCTGTGCTCCAGCTTGCCAGGTGCCATTTCAATGTGAAGTGAATACTGAAAAGGTATCTGTGCGTACGGCTTCAATCCGTCATACTCTGGTACGGCAGATTGAAAAGTCTCAAAGTCAAGGTAGTACAAAGGATAAGAAAGTGTGTTCAAGAACTCTCTAATCTCTTTCGTCTTAATTGATGTGTATATTGTAACCTACATGCGAAATCTTTTCTGACTCCATGAATATAACGGGGAAAAATTGACGCAGTAAAGCTGAAATCATGTGTGCCATCGCGACAATTTCCCCGAAAGCTATGCTGTTTATGCCGAGACTCTAAGCGGAAATCTATTTTGTTCCCCTGCAAGCATTTCACGCGCAACGTTTAAAGTGTTCAGCCATTCAGTGAAGACAAGGCATTCGTCCACATTGTGTTCGCGGTGATAGCCAACACTGAGATTAGCCCCGCAAATTTTCCCGCACAATCTGGTGATGTCGGTTGACGAGCGTCTGTCGGCCTCAGTGTAGCCCGTACTGTCCTCAATGAAACGCTTGAACTCGTCAGTAACAGGAATATTGTAGACCTTATAGTCCCTCGCATTCCTTCGGTCAAACTCAAGAATGTACTGATGTTCGTTAAGCTCCTCGAACAAGTCCTTGTGAATATCCCTGATATTAGCCGCGCCGAGTGAGCCGATTTCCTCATCATTCGTAACAAGCAGGGAATGCCCCGAATCTTTCAGCTGCCACAATATAGCGCACCCAGCACGATCATCAGCCCCAAGTCCGTAATCCATACTCCCGCTCCTGTAGGTGTCGCCATCATCAAGAACAACCTTGTGCTTTCCCGGGACAGGGAACACTGTATCAGCATGTGCCACAAGAAGCACTCTGTCCTTGCGTTTTCCGGGAACATAAACAGCATCGGGAACATCATAATGCGTGTAGTACTTCGCGCCCTCAAGCGTGATAAATTTGTCGAAAACTTCATCAGGGTAACCTAATTCACAATTCAAGAACATCTCTAACGCTTCTCTGTCTGTCATAACAATCTTCCTCCTGTTATTGTAGTAGGGCTCTCACGCGTTCCTTTGACGGGTTGGAGCGAATCTTGAGGAAATTCACAGCCTTCCAGCCGTTCTTGATGGTAATCTGTGTGTCAGCTCCGTTTTCGACCAGGTACTCTATGATGTCCCCAGCGTATTCGCACCTGCTGTATGCCGCGTATATCAGCGCAGTGAAGCCGTTCTCGTTGTTCCTTCTTGCGTTGACATCCGCGCCAGACTCGACGAGGAACTTTATGGCCTCAAAATTCCGGTCATCCTCCCTGCGCCTCGCACCGACTACACAGTGCATTAAGGGAGTCATTCCGCCATAGCCACAGGATTTTATGTCAGCTCCGTGCCTCACTGCCAGTTTCAGGATTTCCAGTTTGGCTTCGTCAAAATGGCCAAAGCACAGGGCATCAATGAACCGCATTCCTTCAGCGTTAGGGATATTTGGGTCAGCTCCGTGTTCAAGAAGGTATGAGGCAATCTCAGGGCTGAATTTGTCATCATCACCGAACGTGTACATAAGTGCTGTCATTTCCTCATCATCATCTGATACTGCGTTGACATTCACTCCGGCTTTCTCAACCAGCCTTCTTATGCCGCACCAGTAGTCGTCATTAAAAGGGTGTCTGCGCTCATCCACGGCATTGATCACATAGCTCATCAGCAGTGTTCTTCCGCAGTCATCGTACACATTATAGACATTCACGCCTTCTTTGGTAATGAAGCATACATCTTCTTGAGTGCCGAGAAAGTCTATTCCGTGCTTTGCGAATATCTCAACGAGCTTTGGATCTTTGCGGGCAAAATCAGCGCATACTTTCTCTTGTTTGTTGGGAATGTAAGGGTCTGCGCCGTGAGACAAAAGAAGATCTATCGCCCTGTAGTATGACACGAAAGAACCTTGAGCCTGCTTGCGTACCATTCCCAGAAGGAGCGACTCGTCTTCACTGGAAAATATATCCGGGCTTGCGCCGTGTTTGAGAAGAATCTCCATGCCCTCAATGTTGCCGCTGTCCAATGCGCTTACTAGTGCTACAGGGCCTTCTAGTGGCATGAAGTCGATGTTGATGTTGATCTTATCATTCGAGTCTAATAGTTCCGAAAGTCTGTCGTTGTCCTCAACATACGCATATATCATCACTCGCAATTCTTCTTCCGTCAGGTTTGAGCCGCCCTCAATATACCTGACAATCTCCCGGCAGAAATCCCAGTCGCTATGAAACTCACAGTAATCGTTCACGGCTTCCTCACCGCATATCCCATCAAGGAAGCTGTAATATTTCTCCTCAACCGCCGACAACTCTTCGTCCGTCAGGCTGTCAAGATCAAGTTTGTCGAATATATTCATGCTTATCACTCCTTAGCTCCATGCGTAACAAGATATTCTATGATTTCGCTGTCATAACAGCAGTCTTCACTTACTTTGCACATCAATGGGGTAATTCCGCGGCCGTCCTTCATGTTCACGTCAGCACCTGACTCAACCAGCAACTTTATCGCTTCAAAGTTATATTCATCCACATTATTGCCGGCTGATTCGATACATGATGTGAGAGGAGTTTTTCCTTCAGCGTTGAGGCTGTTGACATCTGCACCGTGTTTCACAAGAATTTCTATGAGCCGCAAATTCACAGGCGGGATACCACTGCCATCAATTCCGCACAAAGATGAGAGGCATGTTTCGCCCCTGTCATTCCTGCTGTTGACATCCGCTCCGTGAGCCAGCATAGTCTCCACAGACTCGTACGCACTTTCTTCGACCTCAGCGAAGCCTTCAAGGCTCCAGACAAGATGCCAGAACACACCACCTCCGCGTGAATGCTCAATGTTGGGATCTGCTCCGTGTGTCAGAAGAAGCTCTATAGCCTCAGCATTGTCCCTGTTTATGGCAAGCTCGAGCGCACTAACTCCGCCGGTAGCTTTCGCGTCAAGGTTGATTTCACGGTGAGCGTCGAGTAACTCTGAGAGCCTGTCATTATTCCGAGTGTAAACGCAGAGCATAACAGACAGTTCGTCAAACGACAGCCACGATTTTCCGTCAAGATGCTTGAGTACCTCGAAGGGAAAATCCTCCACTTCCTCCAGAAAAACATGGCCTCCCAGAGTAACCTCAAGCGTAAATGGGCGTTTCTTCTCTATACACGGCAATACTTCTGTTCTGAAGAAGCCTTTATTCTTGAAACGATTCACGACATCCGCATGATACCTCACCGGCCTGTCACTTTGCGGCTGCATCTTTTCCAGCGCGTCTTCAAGGTCTTCGAGTGCCTGCATGATTCCTTCAGTATTGTCAGGCGTTTCATCTTCATCTTCAGGGCGTGTTACAAAATCTTCCGGAGTGAACATGTTCCTTATTTCCTCGCGGCTTATGCGTGGGAAGCGGAACTCTTTCTCGTCCGTCATTGG
>JAFRSL010000159.1 GCA_017427625.1 Synergistaceae bacterium
GCCTTGTCCATATCGAGGACAGCCGCAGTACCTAGAGGGGTAATCATTCCTCCGGCCTCAAGAGCTTTCTTTGCCTCGTCCTGAACGCGCATAAGCTCACCGATTCCGCCGTTTGCCGCAAGACTGGTATCCTGATTTTCCGCCATTATCGTTATGAGAGTGTGAGTGAGCCTTTCCCTGTAGTATAGGTGACCCCGCGTTGCCTCAAGTTTTCTGAGAGTCTCAACGGCTTTCATGGTTTGTGCGTAACCGTGTTCGACCTCGCCCCTGCAGCCTTCGAGACCGTACGAGACATAGGCGCGTTCACCTGGCGTTAGAACTTTGAGCCTCCCCGAATCTGTGAGCGGCCATAATTCCCTAGCCGTCAAACCTTGAGCGAACGATGAGGCTGTTAGTGCCAAAGCTCCAGGAGTGAGAATGCGCTTCTGTGCGAGTAGTCTTCCTGCGGCGGCGCAAAGTAATCCCATGCAAAGGATATGACCTTTCATTGCGAGCTTTCCGCGAGTTGCTGTGAGTGAGTCGTTGATGCCGATCTTTCCGGGCGACTTAAGAATCGTGAAGGCTTCTGTGGGCTTTAGGGATTCGGTGTCTGCGCCTGCTGATGCACAATTTATGAAGCACTGAAATAATGACATGGCCGAATTGAGAAGCGTGGGAAAATCCGTACCGTCAAGTGCCTTTTCGTCAAGCGGGGTGATTAAGCCGGGCTTAGGGTAGACTGAGGCTGTGAGAATTATTGACTTTACGGCTAACTGTGCTGTGTTGAATATGTATACTTCGTTCATGAGTGTATCCTCCCTGCGTATTGTACTCCATGTTATAATTCGGACAAAAAGGAGATGTTAATCATGGCAACGTCAAGCATATTCAAAACGTTCACGATAGAAGGACCGACAGAGGTTGAGAATTTCGTAAAGATGCTCGATGCTGAACCTATGCCGATTCCCAGAATGAAGGGGTGTCTCATTACAGACCCTGAAGAGGGCTGGAGAATAATGGAAGCCGCCGCCGCAAACGTGAAAGCAAGAGCAGAAGCAAGAAGGAAAGCAGCAGAAGAAAGGAAGTCATAAAATGGCAGAAACTGAGAATCTCTACAGCCTTAATATTCGCGATTACTTTAATAGCCGGGACAGTCGGATTGACGTGTTATCCGGCCTCATTTCCTCATATACATGCCCAAAGAACCCGGACATCGAGCGTTTTCTCAAGAACAGCGCAATAGACTTCACGCGAAAACAGCAGTCAGTAACTTACTTGGCATTCACTAAGGAAAGTATAGACTTTGTGGGCTATTTCACTCTGACAGTGAAACCGCTCGTAATTGGCGTGAAGGACATTCCCAGCAACACAATCAGGCGGAAGATTGAACGTGTCGCAAGGTTTGACGAGGAAACACAGGCGTATTCAGCGGCAGGGTATCTCATAGCACAGCTTGGGAAGAATTATACCGACGGCGTTAATGAGCTTGTTACGGGGACTGAGCTTCTAAGGCTTGCGTTTAACGTGATATTTGACGTTCAGGACATGGTCGGCGGAATGATAGCTTTCCTTGACGCAGAGAACAACAAAAGCCTCATAGACTTTTACGAGCGCAACGGCTTCCACCTCATCAGCGATCCTAAATCCCCCCGCGAGGAACTCATACAATTTTACCGAACCGTATAATTTCCCCTTGACGTAAACCTAGCTTTAACGTTTATTTTTGCCTCATCTCAAAATCATAGGAGGCATTAAATCATGAGACGTTCAACACTAATTCTCACAGCAATATTCGTTCTCGTTTCATCAGCAGCATTCGCAGCACCAGCCGTCTACTTCACCAAAGACATCTCACCCGCCGGGCTCATGGCCATCTACAACAAGCTGGGCCGTGAAGCAACAGGCAAAGTCGCCGTAAAACTCAGCACAGGCGAGGCAGGCAACACCCACTACCTTTCACCCGAACTCATCAAAGAGCTTGTCCAGAAAGTCAACGGAACGATCGTCGAATGCAACACCGCTTACGGAGGCTCACGCGCAAGCACAGCCCTTCACAGGCAGGTCATCGAGGATCACGGCTTCACGAAAATCGCAAACGTCGACATAATGGACGAGGAAGGCGAGATTGAGTTGCCCGTAACAGGCGGAAAGCACCTCAAGGCTGACGTTGTAGGCTCGCACTTCGCGAACTACGATTTCGTCCTCGTACTTACTCACTTCAAGGGGCACGCAATGGGCGGCTTCGGCGGAGCGTTGAAGAACATCTCAATCGGCATCGCTTCACCTCGCGGAAAGGTCAGAATCCACACAGCTGGCACAAAAGACTCCGGCTCAATCTGGTACGACAAGCAGGACGACTTCCTTGAGTCAATGGCTGAAGCTGCAAAAGCTGTCTCGGACAGTCTCGGAAACGGCCAGCGAATCATGTACATCAGCGTAATGAATCATCTTTCGGTTGACTGCGACTGCGACGGTAACCCGGCAGCCCCCGACATGCACGACATTGGAATACTTGGCTCGCTTGACCCTGTAGCACTCGATCAGGCTTGCGTCGATTTGGTCTATAAAGCACCCGACGGCGCATCACTCATCAAGCGCATGGAATCACGTCATGGCATTCACACCGTCGAACACGCCGCTGAAATCGGCTTAGGCTCAAGAGCTTACGACTTCATCAGCATTGACTAGCATATTACGTCGAGAGGCTATATATCTCTGGTACTATTTCACCGTTCAGCTTGACCAGATTTACGCTTACTGGCTCGCTGGAATGGCTATAGGCTCGTTCGTCTCGGTCTTTGGGAAGCAAAAGATTCACGCTCTTTTCGAGGCCATGAACGGAAAGAGATTGAGCCTTTTCGGGATTGTTCCGGCGTGTTTGCTGGGGATTGCATCACCTCTCTGCATGTACGGGACGATCCCCATCGCAGCATCGTTCAGTGAAAAGGGAATGCGCGAGGACTGGTTAGCGTCGTTCATGATGGCTTCAGTCCTCCTTAACCCTCAGCTCATAGTCTACAGCTCGGCTCTCGGTACTACTGCGCTCACGGTGCGTATAGTGTCGTGCTTCATGTGCGGAATTTTCGCGGGGCTTGCGGTGAATTTATACGGGAAAATCACGGGGCGCAGCTTCTTCACGTTCGGGGGCTTCTACGAGTCATCGAACCGCGACACTGACCCCAACATTCTCATTCGTTACATCAAGAACTTCGGGCGAAACGTCAAAGCAACAGGCGGGTATTTCCTTCTCGGTATCGTACTGTCGGCAATGTTCATGAGATATGTACCTGCTGAGTCGTTCGCTAGGCTTTTCGGGCGTAAAAACGGTTTCGGCGTTCTCATGGCCGCGACTATAGGTGTTCCGTTATATGCTTGCGGTGGCGGGACGATTCCGCTGCTTCAAATGTGGCTTGCTGACGGTATGAGCATGGCAAGTGCGAGTGCATTCATGATTACAGGGCCTGCCACAAAGATTACGAATCTCGGTGCGCTTAAAATCGTTTTGGGCGGCTGGAAATTCGTGGGGTATCTCGCTTTCGTCATCATATATTCGCTTCTCAACGGTCTAATCGTTGACCTCATCGTGTAAAAAATCCCGGCCTCTCTTCAAGACCGGGACAATCTTTCCTTCTACCTTCCTCCGAGATAACCCGCTATCTCAATGCACACCGCCTTCGCCTCATCGATATCCTCATTCTTGATGTACTCAGGATGAGCGTGGAACACAGGATCTCTGACCCACTGCAATTTTGCGAACTTGTCCTTCCAGTACGAC
>JAFRSL010000160.1 GCA_017427625.1 Synergistaceae bacterium
GAAGGCATGGATAGCATCTTCCGCAGACAACCTGAGGCTCAAGGACAACCCTGTCGCCGGGCTTGAATTTCTTTGCGTATTCGCCGCACTTCACGACCTGTGCGCTGACTTCATGACCCTGAACGATTGGGTATGACGTGTAAGGGTGCGTTCCGTGATAGACGTGAATGTCTGACCCGCAGATTCCAATCTTCTTGATTTTCACGAGAACCTGATCTGGGCCTGGCTCTGGAATCGGTACGTCCCTGTAGATTATCTTCTTGGGTTCCTGCATTACTTCCTGTACCATTGTTGCCATTTGAATTACTCCTCCTCTAATCTCTTGTATTCATCTCGGCAAATATCATCGTAATCATACAGCTCATCTCGGAATGCCTCAATCCAAAATTTCATGGCCTCTGAGTTTCCGGTCTTCTTTGCTACTCCTGATGACATTTGCCAAACGTCCTCGCAAGCCTTCAAAACTTTCTCTTCATCGCTGGCTTGCCGGAATCCCATAAACCTGCTCGCGTAATTCCCGCTCCGGCACGTCGATAGATAGCGTCTGCACGTGTTTCTGTACTCGTGGTAAAGATGTTGACGGTGAACCTCGTCAGCGTCATTCATTCGGAGTTCAGCTTTTATCGTCGAAATCTCACGGTCTCGAAATCGTCTGAGAAAATTCCCGCGCCCGTACAAAATCTGCAAGCATATGCACCGCCAAAGCCACCAGTCGATATTCTTGCGGCCTTTTCCCTCGTGGTCGGAATACCTGTCATTATATACCTCACGGACAAAAGTATCCGCCTCATCTTCAGGAAGCGAATCCAGAATTACGAGGCGTTTCTTTGGGTCAATCTCGTTATAGTACGCTGAATATTTGCTGTCTATCTCGTACATGTCGGAGCGTTAATGTCAGTTCGACTGGCGTTTCTTCGAGAAGCAGTCAATTCCAACCGCAACCGCAAGAACGAGACCCTGTACAACCATCTGCGTGTATTCACTGACGTTCATCATAATCATTCCGCTCTTCAGTGAGCCGATGATGAGAACGCCCGCGATTACTCCCGACATTCTTCCGATACCGCCCGCGACTGAGACACCGCCTAAGACCACGCATGTGATGACCTCGAACTCAAAGCCGATTGCCGCCGTGCTCTGTGCCGAGCCTGAACGCGAAAGAAGAACGATTCCCGCAAGTCCCGCGAAGAACCCTGAAAGCGCGTAGATGAGATACTTCATCTTGTTGACGCGGATTCCTGAAAGCTCCGATGCTTCCTCGTTACCGCCGATTGCGTAGAAGTATCGCCCGAAGTATGACTTGTTCAGAATGAAGCTGCCGACCGCAAAGCAGATTACCATGATTATCGCGCAGATTGGGATCAGTCCGAAGTCGCCAGGAATACCCCAGCGGTTCAATGACCACCTCGCGAAGAATCCGAATGTCGGATGTTCAAGGACAACGCCCGGAATTGGAAGTCCGCCCGAAAGCAAGTACGCACAGCCCCTGAATATCGTCTGTGATGCAAACGTTGCGATGATTGCAGGAATGCCGATTGATGCGACCATCCAGCCGTTAAGTACGCCGATCAATATGGCCATCGCAATCGAAATCAGGATTGCAAGCCACATGTTCCAGCCCATATTCATCATCAAGTAAGCGCAGACGACGTTGACCAGCGCGATTATTGAGCCGATTGAAAGGTCGATGCCCGCTATCAGGATCACGAACGTCATTCCAATTGACGCTATGCCGTAATATGAAACCTGACGCGAGATGTTGACGATGTTCGCAAGCCCCAAGAATTTCGGGTTGAAGTACGCGAATATTGCTATCTCAATGATGAACACTAACCATATAGCGTTCTGCTTGAATGCCGCCGCAAATTTGTTCTCGTTCATGGACTAGACTGCCTCCTTCTTGTGTTCGGGGATCATTCCCGATGCGTATGTCATTATCGTGTCTGAGTTGAACTCGTCCTTCTGAAGCTCGCCCATCATCTTCTTCTCAGCAAGCACGATTATCCTGTCCGACATTCCCATTAGCTCCTCCATCTCCGACGAAATCATGAGCACCGCAACTCCGTCTTCAACGAGGTCATTTATGAGTTTGTAGATTTCATACTTTGCACCGACGTCAATTCCTCGTGTCGGTTCGTCAAAGATTATGAGCTTCGAGTTAGCCGCAAGCCATTTCGCAAGGATAACCTTCTGCTGGTTTCCGCCCGAAAGATTTCTCACAAGCTGGTTGATGCTGGGACACTTTATCTGTATGTCCTCACGGTATCTCTCTGCTGTCGTCTTCTCAGTCTTTGAATCAATAACCGTCGCCTTAGATATGCGCTCGTAAATCGGCATTGATATATTGTTCTTGATTGAGTTCGTGAGCAATGCGCCGTGACGTTTGCGGTCTTCGGGAAGAAGCGCGATGCCGTAGTCGATTGCGGCTCTGGGGGCTTTGGGATTGATTTCCTGACCCATGAAGATTATACGGCCTGAGTCCTTTGGCTTTGAACCGAAAATGACCTGTGCAATCTCTGTCCTTCCTGCGCCGACAAGTCCGCCAAGTCCAAGAACTTCGCCAGCATGTACCTTGAACGATATATCCTCGTCGCCGTTCCCGTAAACGTGGTCAAGCTCAAGGACAACTTCGTCGCGCACACATGGCTTTCTCGGCGGGTACTTCTGCGTCATCTCGCGTCCAACCATGAGCTTTATGAGTTCGTCAACCTGATTCGGGATCGTTGCGGGGTCTTTGTCAGTTATGAGAGTGTCAACATATTCTCCGTCTCTGATGACCTCTACCCTGTCAGAAAGCCTGAATATCTCCTCAAGCCTGTGCGAAATGTAGATTATCGAAACTCCGCGCGATTTCAGAAGCTCAACAACCTTGAACATGCTCTCGACTTCTTTGGTCGTCAATGGTGCGCTGGGTTCGTCCATAATCAAAACTTGGGCGTTCTGCTGGATTGCCTTTGCGATTTCAACCATCTGCTGATAGCCGACCGAGAGATTCTTGACAAGCTCGGCAGGATTTATCTTGATTTCAAGCTGCTCGAATGCCTTTGCCGCCTCAGCCTCCATAGCCTTGCGGTCAATGACGATTCCGTTCTTCTTGAGGATTGGCCGCCCCAAAAACATGTTCTCAGCCGCCGAAAGTTCGCCTACATTGTTGAACTCCTGATAGATTATCGCAATGCCGTTTTCAGCCGCAAGCTGGGGACTCATTCGGTCAAATTCCTTGCCGTTGATCTTGATTTTTCCGGAAGTCGGGATTACTGCTCCTGAACAGCATTTTATGAGGGTTGATTTTCCTGCGCCGTTCTCGCCGATCAGACCGAGAATTTCACCGCGACGCAACTGCAATGTAACGTCCTTCAGCGCGACAACGCCGGGGTACTCTTTGCGTATGTGTTCGAGTTCAAGCACATAATCGTCTGCCATTATTACACCTCCTGTACTCACTCAAAAACCGAACAAAAGGCCTCCCTATGATTGGGAAGCCCTTTGATTTTCCGTCTGCTTCTACTTCATTCCTGAGATTATCTTCTGGACGTTCTCGGAAGTGATGGGAGCAACTGCCCTGAAGACGTTCTTTGCGCCCACGTTGTCGCTGAGAATGAGTGCGAACATTGACGCGCAAGCCCTGCCGGTGTCCTCGTCCGAACCCTCAAAGCCGATGATGCCCTTCGCGGGATATGTCGGGTCGGCAAGCTGTCCGAGCTGCTGCTTGGTTACGTCAGTCGTGAATACGCCCATGTCCTCCGGGATTTTTCCGCCGGTTGCAATCTGGAGAGCCTCGTCAGCACCGATCATTGCGCCCGCGCCGATTCCTGTTACGACTTTGCAGTCAGGGTGAGCCTGAAGAATCGTCTCCATTGCGTCCTGTGCGAGATTGGCCTCGATTGCGGCTGTTGTTGCGACGATCTCATACTTCCCGGCGGCGACTTCTTCAAGTCCCTGCTTGATTCCGTTCTCACGCTCAAGAAGGATTACCGTCTGAGGATAGCCGATCACGGTAACTTCGGCTTTCTTCTCTGCGCTGTAATGCTCGTTGATGAATGCGCCCGCGAGTTTGCCGATCTCAGTTCCGAGATAGGTGTTGTTGAGAACCCAGTTAGCATCGGTGTTGGTCATGGGGTCGTCCCAGCACATTACCTTGATGCCGAAATTGCGGGCCTCTGCACATGCGTCCTCGACTGCGTTTGCGTCCGAAGGGTGTACCATGATGAGGTCGCAGCCTGCTGAAACGAAGTTCTCAATCTGTGCGATCTGCGTTGCCGAGCTGTCGTTGCAGCCGACGATCGTGTACTCTGCGCCGGCGGCCTGAAGAATCTCGCCGAGTGCTGTCATAACGCCCGCCCAGTAAGCATTCTGGAGCGACTGAATCGTTATGCCGAGCTTCTTGCCCTTGAGTACGCCGAAATCGGCCTTTGAGTAGAACTCGGGGGAAGCCTGTACGCCTTCGGTTTTGCCGGTGTCAGCGGCCATTGCACAAACGGGGAGTGCGAGGATCATTACGAGGGTGAAAATTGCTGCAAACTTTTTCATGAATGTGTGTCTCCTTTTTGTATTTTTTGCTACGCCCTTTGTGAGCGTTAATGCCTTGTTACGACCCCTCCGTCCTTCGGACACCTCCCCTTACGCATGGGAGGCAAGAAACACCCCATGACAAGGGGGAGAGGGCCATTTATGGCGAGGGGGTTCTTCCCTAACCTAGAAGCACGTGAATGCACCGTCAAGACAGAAATCCGCGCCTGTCGTGAAAGTGCTTGTGTCTCCTGCCAAGTACACGCAGATTGATTCGAGTTCTTCGGGCTTCCCGAGCCTTCCCATTGGCGCAAGCTCATTCCACTTTGCGATTAACGGTTTCAGGAACTCAGAGCTGAGTGTGAGGTCTGTCCCGATGTAACCGGGGCTTATGCTGTTGACTCTGACACCGCGCTTCGCCCACTCGATTGCGAGGGACTTCGTGAGCTGAATTACGCCCGCTTTCGATGCGTTGTAAGCGCACTGAGGCTGTGGAACGTTGACGATGTGAGCCGACATTGATGCTGTGTTGATGATTGAGCCGCCGCCGTGAGCAAGCATGTATTTCCCCGCGATCGTGTCAGTGAGGAATACGCTGTTGAGGTTCACGTCGATGTTCTTCTTCCACTGTGCATAGGTCATCTCGTCAGCAGCCGCGTTGATGCAGATTCCTGCGTTCGCGTGGCAGAAATCGAGTCCGCCTAGTTCCGCGACAACCTTGTCGACCATCGCCTGAACGTCAGCCTCGTTCGTAACGTCGCACTTTATGGCTATGACCTTCCGGCCTGTAGCCGCCGCGATTTCCTTTGCGGTCTTCTGTGCCTCGTCAATGTCGAGGTCAACGACTGCAATATCACCCCTGCTTCAGCGAATGCCGTTGCCGTACACTTTCCGATGCCCCTTGCTGCGCCTGTGATGAAGCCTTTTTTACCGTCTAGCCTCATCTTCTCAATAATGCCCAAGATACAAACCCCCTCTGAGGAATTGCAAAAAATATAGGATGCGATAAAAATATCATCATCGCACCCTACTGTCAATACTAATTTTCGCTAAAATTCGCTAACGTGTTCCAGCTTTGCTCTCGATTGCCGGGATATGTTTGAGGGTATTGCTGTCTGTTGTGGAGTGTTTACTCTTTTGCGCCGTATCTGCGGAGGAGTTTGGCAGTTTCTGTGTTGCCTATCAACATTAAAGCCGTCATGCCGATATTGTCCTTAGCGTTGACATCAGCACCGTGTTTCAGGAGAGCTTCTGCTGTTTCTTTGTAGCCGTAATATGCTGCACGCATTAAAGCCGTCCTGCTGGTCGAATCCTTAGCGTTGACATCAGCTCCGTTTTTCAGGAGTAGTTCTGCTGTTCGTGTGTCGCCGTTCCGTGCCGCCAGCATTAAAGCTGTATATCCAGGTATATAGCCCAACCCATAGCCCTCACTATACTTAGCATTGACATTTGCGCCATTCATGATGGCTTCTTCAATTTTATTGGCATCACCTGAGTCGCACAGCTTCAGAAAATCCTTATCACTCATCGGGGGAAGTTTATTCTTGGCTTCTTCCTGTTTAGCATCCTGCTGTTGTGCCTCAATGCGCCGGGAGTCCTCCTGAGATTTCGCTTCTGCCTGCCTCAGTGCCTCGTCCTTACGCTGTAACTCCTGCTGTGTAGCCTCAAGCTGACTCTGTACGTCCTGCCTCTGAGCTTCAGCCTCCCTCAAAGCCTCGTCCCTGCGCTGTAACTCCTGCTGTGTAGCCTCAAGCTGACCCTGCACGTCCTGCCTCTGAGTCTCAGCCTGCCTCAAAGCCTCGTCCTTGCGCTGTAACTCCTGCTGTGTAGCCTCAAGCTGACTTTGCACGTCCTGCCTCTGAGCTTCAGACTCCTTCAATGCCTCCTGCAAACGCTCAATTTCCTTCTTGGTATTCCCAAACTTGAACATCTCGCTCTCCATCCTTTCGAGTTCCTTCTTCTTCAGCCTGTACATTTTCATGAATGCACGATACTTACTGTACACCCACCCCAGTAACGCAAGCACAAGCCCGGCGATTATTTCCCCTCTTGCTTCCCTCAGCCACTCAATCACGGTTTCCAACAGTTGCACGCCTCCTTCTTGCAAGAATAATATCACAAAAAACCCCCTGCCCAAAGACAGAGGGTTGCTCAATGTTGAATACGTTTGACAGTTATCTTGCCTTGCTCTCGATTGCCGACATCAACGACTCGAACGCCGCGTTAAACGACTTCAGACCGTCATCAAGCAGCTTCGCGCATACCGCGTTAATGTCAACGCCGATTTCAGCGAGTTTCTTCATGTCCGCCTCAGCCTCAGCAAGACCAGTCTCAAGCGTCAGTGAAGCCTTGCCGTGATTCACGAATGCCTCAAGCGTCGCAGGAGGTACTGTGTTCACTGTGTCAGGGCCGATAAGCTCCTCGACATATTTCACGTCGGAGTACGCCTTGTTCTTCGTGCCTGTGCTTGCCCACAAAGGACGCTGAACCTGCGATGCCCCCGCGAAAAGTCTCCTGAACTCCTGATACATCAGCTTGATACCGTCAACAGCAATCTTCCCGCAGAGTGATGTTTCGCCCTTCTCCGTAAGCAATTTGTCGACAGCTCCGTCAACCCTGCTCACGAAAACCGACGCAACACTTGCCGCTTTGCCCCCGCGCTTTACGCCTTCAAGGTACGCTTTCGCAACGTCAACATACTGTGAATGCGAGAATATGAGCGTTGAGTTTACGTTCACGTTTGACGCTATGCACTCGGTGAGGGCTGAAATTCCTTCAGGGGTCGCGGGAATCTTGATCATCACGTTTGGACGGTTGAGAAGAGCGAAAAGCCTCTTTGCCTCGCTTATCGTAGTATCACGGTCTGACGCAAGCAAAGGATTGACCTCAAGGGAAACGTAGCCGTCCTTGCCGTTCGTGCGGTCGTAAACCTGACGCATTATGTCAGCGGCAGCCCCGACTTCCTGAACAGTGAGGACCTCGTAGATTTCAGCCGTAGATTTTCCCGACGATGCGAGCGACTTTATTGCTCCGTCATAATCCGCTGTCTTTGCGATCGCGTTCTCGAAGATTGAAGGGTTAGTTGTTACGCCGGTTACTCCGAGATTTATCCATTCCTGAAGCCCGCCTGATGCCACAAGCTCACGGTTGATGTAGTCGAGCCATATTGACTGGCCCATGTTGAACGCCTGATGTATTGCTGTCATGACTTTTCCCCTCCTACCATTTCATAGCGTTGATTGCCGCTTTCTCAATCTCAAGCCCCGCGACGTAATGCTTCGTGAACTCCTCAAAGCCAGCCACTTCGTCAGGGTCAGGGTTGACCGCTTCGCCCGCCAAATCCTTGAACACCCTCTTGTTGAGATAGTCCTCAAGTTTACCGTCCTTCTTTCCGTCAGCAAGGAACGCCGCAAGAAGCGCAATTCCCCAAGCTCCGCCCTCGCTTGCTGTTGACATTACTGTTACGGGTGAATTTACGGCCGCCGCGAGAATCTTCTGCATTACGAGAGGTGTCTTGAAGAGTCCGCCGTGCCCCATCATCATATCGAGTTTAACGCCCTCGTCTTTCAACAGAATATCCATTCCCAGCTTTACCGCGCCGAGTGAGGTGTAGAGGTTGACGAGCATGAAGTTTGCGAGGTTGAATTTGCTTCCGGGCATACGTGCGAATACAGGCCTGCCCTCGTTGATGAAGGTTACGTTTTCGCCGGAGTAATAGCCGTAAGCGAGAAGTCCTCCGCAATCCTTGTCGCCCGTGAGAGCGTGGGTGTAGAGTTTGCCGTAAAGCTCGCCCATATTAGCCTTGATGCCCATTAGTCCGCAGAACTCATTGAAGATTGATACCCAAGCGTTGAGGTCGGAAGTTCCGTTGTTTGCGTGGGACATAGCGCAGGGGAAGCCTGAAGGTGTTGTTACCATGTCGATCTCGCGGTGAAGTTTCTTGAGCTTTTTGTCGACAACTATCATCGCAAATGTGCTTGTACCTGCTGATAGGTTTCCTGTTCTCGGTGCTACTGAGTTTGTCGCAACCATTCCCGTCCCAGCGTCGCCCTCTGGAGGGCACATCGGGATTCCGGCTTTGAGCGTCCCTGTCTCGTCCATCAATGCCGCGCCCTCAGCCGTGAGAGTTCCTGCGTCGTCGCCCGCAACGAGTACCTTCGGGAAAACGTCAAAGAGTTTCAATGATTGGCCGGACTCCTTCATGAGATCGTCAAACTTTGCGGCCATGTCAGCGTCGTAGTCGAGCGTCTCAGAATCAATCGGGAACATTCCTGCGGCATCACCAATCCCGATGACCTTCTTCCCCGTGAGCCTGTAGTGAATGTATGCGGCAAGCGTGAAGACTGATGCAACGTCCTTAACGTGAGCCTCGCCGTCGAGCGTCCTCTGGTACAAATGTGCAACAGACCACCTCAAAGGAATATTGAAGTCGAATAGTTCCGTGAGCTTGTCGGCTGCCTGAGTCGTGTTAGTGTTCCGCCAAGTCTGGAAGCGTGCAACCTGCTTGTCGTTCTTGTCGAGAGGAATGTAACCGTGCATCATTGCGCTTACACCCATTGCTCCGAATGTTGAGGGAGTTACGCCGTATTTGGCCTCAACGTCGCGCCTCAATGAGCCGTAGCATGAGCGCAAGCCTGCCTCAGCGTCCGCTAGGTCATAAGTCCAAACGCCATCGACGAGCTTGTTTTCCCAGTCGTGAATCCCTGACGCGAGAACATGACCGTCATAATCGACGAGTATAGCCTTGATTCTTGTTGAGCCGAACTCGATACCGAGAGCTGTTTTTCCCTGAGTTATTGCTGTCTTTGCGTCCATAGTTTACCTCCTTAGTGTTATTAAGTTGCGACCCCTCTGTCAAAGGCGACTCCTTCCGCTGTAAAAGAAGACCCCTCCGCTTCACTTAGCTCAGCACCTCCCCTTAGCATGGGAGGCAAAAAAACTTGCGCCCCCTGAGAAGGGGGAGAGGGCCAGCTTGCTGGCGAGGGGGTTCTTTTTCCATAGAGAGCCATTCATTGCGAGGGGGTGATTTCAGAACTTCATGAATGAATCTGCTATCTTTTCCGCTGAAAGCCCCATCTCATCGCGCACAGCGTCAGAGTTCCCCGACTCTCCGTAATGAGTAACGCCAAGTGTTGCGACTTTCGGGAGAGCGATACCGTTTCTTGCGGCCTCGAGAAGCATTATTGCGCCCATTCCTGTGTTGGCGTTATGGTCTTCAACCGTTACGATTGGCCCTGACTTAGCGGCTTCTTTGAGTGCTGACATGTCGGGTGAAAGCGGGCATGATACGGCGTAGACAGCGACATCAACGCCCTTTCCTGCGAGAATTTCTGCTGACTTCAGCGCGATTTGTGCCATGTAACCGAGCGCGAAGATTGAACCGTCCTTACCGTCCCTGAGTTTGTCGGCCTTGCCGTATGTGAACTCGTAGCTTCCGGCGTAGTAGCTGAGACCATCAACCTTTGAGCGTCCAACGGCCATGCAGATGTCGCCGGGAGTCTTGAGGAGCCAGCGTGTTGCCTTGTCGGTCTGGTTGGGGTCAACGGGGACAACGAGCTTCCAGCCGAACATATTACGCATGAGACCTACGTAGTCGATGCACTGGTGGGTCTTTCCGTCCTCGCCGACATCGAGGCCGACGTGAGTTAAGACTGTCTTGTTGCCTGCGCGGTTAATGTCGTTGAGTCTCTGCTGGTTGTATACTTCATCGATTCCAAAAACTCCGAACTCTGCCCACAATGACACGACACCTGCGAGGCTTGCTGTTCCCGAAGCTGTTGCGACTGAATGCTCCTGAATGCCGCTCTGAATGTAATTCTCCGGGCAGGCATCACGGAATTTCCCTGTCATTACTGACGGTGCCAAATCGCAGTCGAAAACTACGATCGGGGTACGTCCGTCCTTCTTGTAGTTCCTTGCGCCGACATCAGCGAGTGCCTTTCCGAACGCTCCCCTGTTGTCTGAGACCTTCGCGCCCTCATAGGTGAACGGTGTACCTGTGTCGATGTTTGGAGCTGAAGGGTAGTCGATTTTGCGGCCTGCGAAAGTCGGAGGGTTCTTTCGGCGTTCGAGAGCCTTTGCGAGAGTTTCAGGGTCTCCGCCGAGATGCTTCACGATTTCCGCGTAGTCATCGTTCGAGACGGGCTTTCCGTGATAATCGGGCTTCCCTTCCATGATTAGACCGTCTTTGCCCATGATGGTTTTGCAAAGCAACACTGTAGGCTTACCATTCTTTCCGGCGTTCTTGAGAGCCTCATATATTGCACCGAACGAATGACCGTCAACCTCTACAGCCTCCCAACCGTCAGCCTCCCAGATCTCGCGGATATTGCAGGGCATTATGTCAAGTCTTCTTCCTGAAAGCTGAATGTCGTTCCAGTCAATCAAAGCTACAAGCCCCGTGAGTTTCTGGCTGACAGCCATTCTCCGAGCCTCTGAGATCTGCCCCTTCGTCTGACCACCGTCGCCCATTAGGACGTAGACGCGGCCGTTATGACCGTTGGCTTTCTGTGCGATTGCGTAACCTACGCCGGCGGAAAGTCCCTGACCGAGATTGCCTGTTCCCAAGTCGATGCCGGGAACTTCGCGCTCAACGTGTCCCTGAAACACCGAGCCTGCCTGCCTGAAGTGAGCCATAGCCTCGTCCCTGTCAGCAAATCCCCACTCCGTCAACGTTGCGTAAACACCCGCTGAAGTGTGGCCGTGAGAGATTATGACGTAATCGCGTTTGATGTCTGAGCAATTTTCGGGGGTGAGGTCAGCGACACCGTAGACCGTCATGAACATTTCCATGCTTGAGAACGCTCCGGCGGGGTGTCCTGATTTTGCCGCGCTAATCATGGTGAGGGCGGTGATTCGTGCCTGCTTTGCCGATGCTTCGAGTGCTGAAATATCTTCGGGCGATAATTTTTCCTTTGGGAACTTGTGAATGTTCGGTAACATTGATAAACCTCCTTTTTATGCTCTTCCACAGCTGCCAATGACGCGCATTCTTTCGGTTACGTAGCGTGTAACTTCGTCCATTCCGTAAGAGCCGTATTTCTTCGGGTCGAATACTCCCGGATTTTCCTTCATGTATCTTTTAACGCCATAAGTGTAGGCAATTCTGAGGTCAGTGGCGTAATTTACTTTACACATTCCCATGCTGACACAGCGAATGACTTGGTCGTCCGGCACTCCTGAAGTCCCGTGAAGAACCAGAGGAATGCTCACAGTCTCCCTGATTTTTGCGAGAACGTCAAAATTTATCTGCGGTGTACCCTTATAGACACCGTGAGCAGTCCCGACAGCAACCGCGAGCGAGTCGCAGCCTGTACGTTCAACAAACACTTTCGCTTCGTCAGGGTCAGTGTAGGGATTGTTGTCGCCGTTGTTGAGGTCATCTTCCTTTCCTCCGACCTTCCCCAATTCCGCCTCGACTGGAATATTCGCTGAATGACAGATTTCGACGACCGATTTAGTGAGTGCAACATTCTCGTCAAACGGCAACTTGCTACCATCAATCATGATTGACGTGTAACCAGCCCTGAAAGCCTGTACAGCGATTGCGAACGAGCTTCCGTGATCGAGATGACATGCAACGGGGACTTTCGCACGTTCAGCGGCGGTCTTTATGTTGGCGAAATAAATATCAGCTCCGGCATATTTGACCGTTCCCGGCGTAGTCTGCATGATTACGGGGGACTTTGTATCCTCAGCGGCGTTGAGAACGGCGAGAACCATCTCCATATTTTCGACATTGAACGCACCTACAGCGTACTTGTTCCTTTGAGCGTCAAGAAGTAAATCTCTTGTTGTTACGAGCAATTTCAATCCTCCCTTTGGCTTACGGCAAAATTGTAATCTTCACACAGTGCGACGACGCAATCCTTAGCGAGAGCTGCTGCTTTTGGCGACAATTTTCCGTCTCTTACGCGCTTATACTGACGCGGCATGTACTGGCTCAACATTCCTGCGGGGACTTCAACGCTGTCGATGTTAGCGAAGAGTTTTGAGATTGCTGACTTTATTTCGGGGAGGCTGAAATAGTACCTGCATCGGTCGGAATAACTGTACTTCCTCGCAATTCTCTTGTCCTCGTCCGAACCGTGATAATGCTTCTGCCAATTCTTAGGATTTGCCATCATTACGGCCTCAAGCGTCTCGATGAAGTTAGCTCTCTGATCTTCGGGGACTAACTCACGTTCAATCATGCTGAGTGCGAAAAGCCCCTCCCTCAATGCGAACGTCAAAGCCGGGCCGACTTTCAATATTGCGATACCGTCAGCGACCATTTCGCGGAGAGCTTTGGGCGGCTGATAGTCTGTTGAATGTCCCTCGAATACGAAGCCGGGATATTTCTTGAGTGTTGACGTGAGATTCTTTGCGGCCAATCTGTCGTAAACGTGAATGTCCTTGTCTCCGAACTCGACTCCGGGCTGAACAACGACAGCGATAACGTCCTGCCATCTCTCAGAAATCCCATGCTCCTCGAATTTCCGCTTGTAGGTCATGAGTGTTGTCTCGAAGTCTTTAGGGCTTGTTACCTGTAAGCCTTCCTCATCCTGCGCGCCGCCGGGGATTGGGACTTCGCTCCCTATGATGTAGACGGGGCGGACTGCGTCGGGCTTTGACTTCCTGAGTTCCTGATATGCTTTCTCGCACTCCTCAAGCAATATAGCTCCTCTTTCAGCGATAACGTCATCACTTAGACGCTCATTGACGGGGTCATCGGCAACTTTCATGCTGGTATCGAGATGGATCTTCCTGAAACCGGCAAGAACACAAAGCCTCACGAGTTCTCTTGACCTGCTCATGGCCTCAGCTTCGGGGAGGTCTGACCATACGAGAGGCCCCATGTGGTCGCCGCCGAGAATGATTTTGTCGCGGTCGAAGTTTACCTTGTCGGCAATGGCGTAGACGTAATCGCGGAAATCAGCGGGCTTCATTCCAGTATAGCCGCCGAACTGGTTGATCTGGTTTGCTGTACCTTCAATGAGGACGGGCGAGTCGAAGCGTTTTCCCTGTTCAAGAACGGCCTCGATGGCGAGTTCATTGGCGGTGCAGTAGGACGGTATTCCGGCGTGTATTCCTGACTTTCTACGCTCGGAAATGGCAAGCAACGGATTTTTCACGGTAAAAATTTCTCCTTTCGCAAAAAATAAAGCCCCGCAAAAATTCACAGGGCTTGAAATTCATTAAGCGTCAATCATTTTCCTGATGTTTTCGGGTGAGATTTTCCCTTCCATTGGCCCGAAAGCGGCAGCATTCAAAGCTCCTGCAGCAGCCCCCATCTTTGCGGCTTCAGCGAGCGATTTACCCTCAGCAATACCGCAGATGAACGCGGCATCATACGAGTCTCCCGCGCCTGTTGCGTCTTCCTGAACGACCTTATAGATAGGCTGCTCGACTTCGAGACCTTTTCGGGTGTAAATCTTTGAGCCTTTCGAGCCGTTTTTGAGAACGAGAACCTCAAGGCTAGGATTAGTGAACACTGAAGCTATAGCCTCGTCAACGTC
>JAFRSL010000161.1 GCA_017427625.1 Synergistaceae bacterium
ACAGGCGAGGCATTCTCATTCACGAACTGGCACAGCGGCGAACCCAATAACGCATGGGGCGATGAATGTTACCTTGAGCTTTCCAGCTACCAGTACGACGGCTCATGGGGCTGGAATGACGAGAACAACACGAGCTATAATGCGAGCGTAACGGGCTTCATCTGCGAATGGGACGAGAACGAACCAGAAGTAATCGCTCCGACAATCACGGTAACCGGCCTTCCAGACGGCGTTAAAGGCGAGAAATATTCCGCACAGCTTTCGGCAGACGGGACATCACCGATCCTGTGGAACATTGAGGGGCTTCCCGACGGATTGAGCGCGAACAGTGAAGGTTTGATTTCGGGAACACCCTCAACGGTTGGATCATTCCTTCCGATAGCGACGGCTGGAAATTCAGCGGGCAAAGACACCAGGACCTACAAGATCGTGATAACCGAGCCAGCACCGACAGTAATCGCTCCAGTAATAACGACGACGCAGGATTTGGGGACGTTCACGGTTGGTGACAGCGTTTCGGTCAATCTTGAAGCGACAGGGACGACACCGATAACCTGGTTGAAGACGGACGGATCACTTCCTGACGGCCTTACACTCAGCACATCGGGTGAAATTTCCGGTGAACTGACGAAAGCCGGGACATTCAGCTTCCTTGTAAGCGCGACGAACACGGCGGGAAGCGTCTCACGAAGGTTCACGATGAAGGTTTCCGCGTTGAAGCCCTCAGTGATAGCGCCAGTGATAACGAGTTCGGGAGATTTGGGGAAGTTCATGGCCGGCGACAAGCTTGGGGTCCAGCTCAAGGCCACAGGGACATCACCAATCACCTGGACGGCAACGGGGCTTCCTGAAGGATTGAGCATAAGCAGTGCGGGTCTGATTTACGGTACAGCGATGACGGCATGGCAGTACACGTTCACAGTAACGGCCAGTAACAGCGCGGGTTCAGACAGCCGCCAATTCACGCTGACGTTTGAGGACGCAGTGATAGCGCCAAAAATCACGACGGCACAGGACTTGGGAACATTCACGGTCGGGAACAGCATGTCGAAGCTAATCGAGGCGACTGGCTCATCACCATTGACATGGAATGCGATGGGGCTTCCGTCATGGCTGACGCTGAATGCTGACACAGGGATGATATTCGGGACGCCTGAGAAAGCTGGAGAGTTTTCGTTCACGTTAACGGCCGAAAATTCCGGCGGCAAAGATTCGCGTAAATTCCTTCTGAAAGTGAAGACCAATGCCTCAACAGCGACAGCGCCAACGATAACGACGGGCTCACTTCCCGACGGTGAAACAGGAGCGGTCTACAACACGACGCTCGACGCAAAAGGGACATCGCCGCTGACGTGGAGTGCGAGCGGGCTTCCAGACGGTCTCACACTGAATGAAACATCAGGCAAACTCGCAGGCTCACCGAAGGCAAGCGGGACATTCACGATTGTCGTAACGGTTGAAAACTCAGCCGGCAATGACACGAGGGAATATTCGCTGACGATAGCAGAGAAGAACAAGCTCAACGCTCCGAAGATAACGACGGAGAGGATGACTGACGCGACGGAAGGGACAGCCTATGCGTTCCAGTTTGAGGCAGAAGGGAGCAATGTAACGTGGACGGCGACGTGGAAAACGCTGACAGGCTTAACGTTAACGCCTGACGGAGTGCTCAGGGGAACGCCGGAAAGGTCAGGGACGTACAACATAACGGTGAAGGCGAAGAACGCGGCAGGAACGGACTACGCGAATTTAACGCTTCGAGTGAACAGTGCCAACGGAAACGCGAAGGCGCCAACGGTGAAGTCGTCGAAGATCCCAGACGCATATCAGGACGAGGACTACAGCTATTTCCTTGAAGCTGAAGGCAGTTCACCGATGACGTGGAAACTCGAAGACCCTAATTCGCTTCCGAAGGGATTGGAACTTACGGAGGACGGCGAGATTACGGGTAAGGTTGACACTAGCAAGGCGACGACGTTCAAGTTCAACGTGATAGCGACGAACTCAGTAAGCTCAAACAAGAAGCAAATCACCCTGAAAGTGTTGGCGAAGGCTCTGACATTCAAGAGCGATGCGCTGAAAGAGGCGAAGTGGAACAAGAAGTACAGTTTCACGGTGAAGGTGCAGAACATGAAGCCGACGGTATGGAGCATTGAGGGAGAATTGCCAGACGGAGTGAAGTTCGACAAAGGGAAGTTCTCCGGGAAGCCTATGGAGGTTGGAGAGTTTGAGCTGACGATTACGGCGGGGAACGGAGCAGTTGAGCTTTCGGACGAGTTCACACTGAACGTGAAAGGTATAACGCCGAAGATCAAGGGATCGTTCAAGAAAGGAACGGAGGGTGAGCCGTACAGATCCGTTCTGAAGGCGAAGGGAGTAACACCGATGACGTGGGACTTCGAGGATTTGCCTGACGGGCTGGATTACACGACGAATGCAACGGGTGAAGAATGCACGATTACCGGTACGCCGCAGGGAGCATTCAACGGTAAAATCACGGTAACGGTGGAGAATGGATCCGGCGATGATGAAACATCGGTGAGCAAGGGGCTGAAGATGACGATAAAGGCAGTGAAGCCCAAAATCACGACGACTATCAACGACATTCCCGACGGTACAGTTGGAGAGAGGTATTTCTGCCAGCTGAAGTATTCACCGGAGACAGCGGAAGTTGTGTGGTCATACACTGGTGATATGCCGGAGGGTCTGACGCTTGACGAGGATACGGGGATTATATCGGGAGTTCCTGAGAAAGCAGTAAAGAACGCCAAGCTCAAGATAACTGTGTCGAACGTGAATAAGGCTTCCTACAAGAGCACGCAGACGCTCTACATCACGATAAAGGCTGCTGATGCGGACACGGAAGAGCCTGAAATTCCAGCCTTCGAGAATGGTATTGCCATCTATGAGCGTGGTGAACTATCAACCGAAACTCTCGCAACGATCGCCCACAATGACGAGGTGATAGCGGCGATTCTTCCGGCGTTGGAAGTCGAGGAGGAAGGTCTGTACGAGTTCAATGTCTCGCTCGATGTGAATGTTCCTGTGGATGGACGGCTGGTATGGCATTCATTCCCTGATGGTGAGGACGATGAGAACGACGAGGAGAATGCAGTGTTCCTTGACGAAGCCGGTGAAACCATCGAGAGAGTCCCTGAGACGTACACTGTAACGGTTTCAGCGTGGCTCAAACCCGGAGTAATCTACGAACCAGTAATCGCAGTGAAACTTCACGAGTAACAATTGAAACACATTGCCCCTCGATAAAGTTCGGGGGGCTTTTTCATTTCATGCAGATACGCTAGAATATCGCTTAATATCATCACCATAAAATCCAACAAGGAGGCACAATGCCATGAGAAGAATTGTTGTGTTCCTGCTGGCCTGTATGTTCGTAGCGGTGTCGGCATCGTCGGGATTTTCCGCAGTCGCACTCGATGAGGAGAATTTCCCTGATTCAACGTTCAGGAGCTATCTGTCGAAGAACTTTGATGCTAACGAGGACGGTATTCTCAGCAATAACGAGATACTCAGCATCAAGGAAATATATATCAATAGTCGTAATAACGAACAGGGAGGGGTACGTTCTTATCAGGGCATCAAGAAACTGACCTCGCTTGAACGTTTCGAGACTTACTACTACCACACATCTTACTATAACTCTTGGCATAGATTCACCGGCGACACATTCACAGAGCTGGATCTCAGTGGCATGAAATCGTTGAAGTATGTGAAAGTCAACTACGGTTGGCATAACAGCGATGGCATACGATACGACGTGGGCGCAAAGAAAATCAACGTCAGCGGCTGTACTTCGCTTCAGGAATTGTACTGCTATTTTTGGAATGATGATGGCGTTGCCTATTATTCCGGCTCCAGCGGATACATGGGTGAGGGTTTTCTGGAAAGCCTCGACGCAAGCGGATGCACCTCCCTTGTCAAACTCTACTGCTCCAACCAGCAGCTCAAGGAACTCAACGTGAAAGGCTGCACTGCCCTCAACTACTTGGACTGCGGTGCAAACAAACTGCCGGAACTTGACCTCAGCGAATGCACAGCCCTTCAAAAACTGTACTGCTCCGGTAACAAGCTGACCGAACTTGACCTTAGCGCGAATGTGAATCTCGTTGAAGTACAATGCTACGACAACCTGCTTGCCCTCCTCAACGTTAGGAACTGCCCAAGCCTGCAAATCCTCAACTGCGTCCGCAATCAGCTACTCTCGCTCAACGTCAGCAACAACACCGCGCTCACATATCTTCACTGCCACCACAACAAAATCCAGGCTCTCGACATCAGCAGCAACAAGAAGCTGGAATCCCTCAACTGTCAGAACAACCGCCTTCCACTCCTCGATACTGCGGTCAACACAAGCCTCAAGACGGGGAGTGACTCAAATGGCGACTACTGCAAATTCTCACCGCAGAACATTGACGGTCTGGCAGCCACGAGACAGTCTGACGGGACTTACGCCGTTAATCTCAGGGACTATCTCTCGACGAAGATCAAGAACGTCGTGGCACTTAGCATTTACGCGAAGGACGATGACGGAAAGCTCCATGACCCCGTATCGTACAACGAGAAGACCGGCATAGCAGTGTTCGACACGCCGCCCGCAACCGTCTACTACGAGTACGACACGAAATTCGACAAGGACAACACGAAGCGTTACATGGGCGTTACCCTCGCGGCATCAGGCTCGCCGGTAATCACGACGAACTCATTGCCTTACGCGACTGTCGGCAATCTCTACGCGATGGAGATTGAGGCACGCGGTGAAAAGCCCATTACGCTCTCAATGTCAGGAAATCTTCCCGAAGGTCTGACATTCACCGAAGAGACAGGGGAAATAACGGGCACTCCCACGACAGCCGGAAGG
The DNA here is from genome assembly GCA_017427625.1 of Synergistaceae bacterium. Taxonomy (GTDB): domain Bacteria; phylum Synergistota; class Synergistia; order Synergistales; family Aminobacteriaceae; genus JAFUXM01. The sequence goes on from JAFRSL010000161.1 coordinate 4,880, forward strand.
TACACAGTTACGGTAACGGCTGCCAATGACTTCGGGACTCACACAAGGGACTTCATACTCTATGTTTGGACGGGCGAGAACGTTCCGATTCCTGCGGTAATAATCACTCCGTCGCTCGATGACGCAGTGAAGGGGACTCCGTACTCCGCGAAACTTGAGGCTGCAGGCGACACTCCGATAACGTGGACAGCATCGGGGCTTCCGGCCGGGCTGGTACTCAGTGCTTCGACCGGCGAAATCTCAGGGACGCTCACGGCCTCGGGGACGTTCACGTTCTCGGCTACTGCAACGAACGCGGCTGGAAGTGATACGAGGGAACTCAAGCTCAAGGTAACGGAGACTTCCGGGACTGTCATAGCACCTTCAATCACGACCGATGAGAATTTGGGCAGCTACATGGCCGGAGACTCTGTGTCTGTAACGCTTGAAGCTGCAGGAACGAGTCCGCTGAAATGGGAACATACGGGCGGGACACTTCCGACGGGGCTTTCTCTTTCTGAGGCTGGAACGATCACGGGCACTGCATCTACGGCCGGGACTTACAGCTTCACGCTCAAGGTCTCGAACTCGGAGGGAAGCGATTCGCGGGCATTCACGATGACAGTTGAGACTGTTGCGGTTGCACCGACGATAATGACGGCGCAGGATCTGGGTGCGTTTGAACACGGCGACGAGGTTACGGTATACCTCACTGCGACAGGGACAGAGCCTATGACGTGGACGGCTTCGGGGCTTCCTTTGTGGCTTACGCTGGACGCTTCGACCGGGAAACTTTCCGGCATAGCTCCTGAACAGACGGGGAAGGATACTTTCACTGTAACTGTTACGAACTCGAAGGGAAGCGACTCACGGACCTTCACGCTTCAGGTTAAAGCGAAGATGCCGACGATAACAGCACCTGCAATAACCACCTCATCACTAACAAACGGCAAGGCGGGCGAAATCTACAACGCTACACTCACCGCCACAGGTACATCACCGATAACGTGGACTGTAACGGGACTCCCTGACGGTCTGACGGCCAACACATCAGGCAAACTCACGGGCATTCCGAAATCCGGCGGAACATTCACGGTCGTTGTAACAGCTGAAAATTCCGGCGGCAAGGACTCGAAGGAATACACGCTGACGATAGAGGAGAACAACAAGGTGAACCCGCCAAAGATTACGACCGAGACGCTTTCTGATGCGACAGTTGGGGATGCGTACAGTTTCACACTTGAGGCAGAAGGCAGGAACATAGCGTGGACGGCGACGTTCAAGACGCTTCAGGGCTTCAGCATCACGAATGATGGAATACTCACTGGAACGCCGACAGCTTCCGGGACTTACAACATCACCGTGAAAGCGAAGAACAGCGCGGGGACAGACTACGCTAACCTCACGCTCAAGGTGAACAGTGCGGGCGGAAATGCGAGTGCTCCCGCAGTGAAGTCGTCAAAGATTCCGGATGCTTATCAAGGCGAGGATTACAGCTATTTCCTTGAGGCAGAGGGTACAAATCTCACATGGAAGCTGGCGGATGGAGAGTCGCTTCCAGGCGGCTTGGAACTCACGGAGGAAGGCGAGGTTACTGGTAAGGTTGACACGAGCAAAGCCACGACGTTCAAGTTCAAGGTAACGGCAACGAACGAGGGCGGAACGTCAGACGCAAAACAGATAAGCCTGAAAGTTGTCGCAAAGACTCCCACGTTCAAGAGTGATGCTTTGAAGGAAGCGAAGTGGAACAAGAAATACAGCTTCACACTCAATGTGAGGGACATGAAGCCGACAGTCTGGAGCATCGAGGGCGATCTTCCTGAGGGTGTGAAGTTCGACAAAGGCAAGTTCTCCGGCAAACCGAAAGAAGCGGGAGAGTTCGAGCTTACGATTTCCGCGAGCAACGGTGCTGTTGAAATATCGGACGAGTTCACGCTGAATGTCAAGGGTGTAACGCCCAAGATTAAGGGTTCGTTCAAGAAAGGCACAGAGGGTGAAGCATACAGGTCCGTACTGAAGGCTACGGGAGTAACGCCTCTTACGTGGGACTTTGATGAATTGCCTGAAGGATTGGACTTCACGACCAACGCGACGGGCGAGGAATGCACGATCTTTGGAACGCCTGAGAGATCGTTCAGCGGCAAGATTCAGGTAACAGTTGAGAATGGCTCGGGCGATGACCAGACGGCCGGCAAAGGAATGA
>JAFRSL010000015.1 GCA_017427625.1 Synergistaceae bacterium
GCCAATGCCCATGTTCATCATTCTTGCGCCGGTGTAAAATCCGTCGGGGTCGATGAACTTCGGGGCGATTGCTGAGGCTTCGGGCGATGAATACTTCTCGAGGATTCCTTCCTTCTTGAACGAAAGGTAGTCCGAAGGATCGCCCACCCATATTACGTCTGCGGCAACCTGACCTGCCTGATGCTCTGTTGCGATTTTGGTGATGACTCTTCCTGTTCCCGCGAAATAGTAGTCCATGACGATCTCGGGGTACTTCGCCTCAAAGCCTTTCTTGATTGCGACGAGCTGGTCTTCCTGCATTGAGGAATAGAGCATGACCTTGCCCGATGGTGCTGCCATTGCTGACGAGACCAAAAGGGTCAGAAACATTGCGACAAATAACGTGCGTTTCATTGGAAAATTACCTGCCTTTTTTTGAGAATTGTTCAATGATTTGTTGCTATTATAGCGCAAAATTCGCTGTATGGCAGGATTTTAACGTGAAAATTTTTATGGCCGGTAAATCTTCTTTGCGTTCTGAGCTTTACGGGCTTTCTCCTGACGCTTATATGCCGTCTCCAATGCCCGGACTATCTCGCTCCATCGTGTATTCCAAGCGTTATCGGCTTTGCAGGGAGTCTCATCGGGATTATCAGCATCGGCAATTCCCTTGGGCTTTCTGTGAATCGTGAAGCCCTCGCCGTCGAATGATATGCTTGAACCGTCATCGAACGGAATATATACCCTCATTGCTGACTCCTGAACTTCAGCGGAAGACCCGCGCTCATTATTATTGCGTCCTCGCCGTTGGAGTAGTAGCCGCGCCTGACAGTCTCACCGACAAATGACATCTGCGTGTAAAGTGCTATTGCCCCCGAATTTGACTTCCTCACCTTCAGCCTTAACCTTCGGAAATTCAGGTACAAAGCGCAGTCGCCTATCGCCATCAAAAGCTGACGGCCTATGCCCTTCCGGCGATATATGCTGTCAACAACAAGTGCCATCAATAGACCCGCCCTCTTCTCGCGGCCGAGAACAGCATAGCCCAACAAAGGAGCTTCCGCAGTCGTAGCGAAAGCCCCGAGATATGTCGTCTCATTCTCCGAGTCCTGACTTAGATCCGAGCGTATAACTTCCTCCGGCCATGAGCATGAAGAAGCCGCGTTTATCCTCAGAATGTCAGGCAAATCGTTGAACGTAAGGAAGTCTATATCAGGCACGTACAAAGAAGCTACATTCCTTTGTTGATGGTCTGATTCCTGTCCGCTCCTACACCGATTAGTCCAACGGGGACATTCAGTGCGCTCTCGATGTACTTCACGTAGGACTGCGCGTTTGCCGGAAGTTCATCGAAGCTCTTGCAGTTCGTGATGTCATCGTTCCAGCCCGGAAGCGTCTCATATACCGGCTGAATATCGCTCAGTGTACGAATATCAGTCGGCCATGACGTTAATCGCTTGCCGTCCTTCTCGTAGGCAGTGCAGACTTTTATTCCGCCCATTCCAGTGAGAACGTCGAGTTTCGTGAGAGCAATAACGTTCGCGCCGTTGAGTTCCATCGAGTACCTAAGCGCAGGAATATCAAGCCAGCCGCATCTTCTCGGCCTTCCGGTTGTAGCACCATATTCACCGCCGTTAGTCCTGAGTTTCTCGCCCATCTCCGTGAAATCCTCAGTTGGGAACGGCCCTTCACCAACGCGTGTAGTGTACGCTTTCACGACAGCGATTACTCGCGTCAAATCGTTCGGCGCAAGTCCTGTGCCTGTGAATGCCCCAGCCGCTGACGTTGAGGAACTCGTAACGTATGGATACGTCCCGTGATCTATGTCGAGAAGTGCTGCCTGTGCCCCCTCAAGGAGTACGTGCTGACCCTCATCGACTGCACGCCTCAATAGTGCGCGTGTGTCGTCAACGTAAGGTGCCAAAGCCTCGCCCCACTTCCTCGCGGGTTCATATACCTCGTCAAATGCTAACGGCTTCTGACCGTAGAGCTTCGTGATGATCTGGTTCTTCTCGTCGAGAATGTATGTCAGCCTGTCGCGGAGAACGTCAGCGTCAATCAAATCCTCAACCCTAAGCCCTGAGCGCGAATACTTGTCGACGTAGCAAGGCCCGATTCCGCGCCCTGTTGTGCCGATTTTGCGTCCCTTTCCGCGAGACTCTTCCTGCAACTTGTCGAGCATCTTGTGATACGGCATTACGACGTGAGCATGAGGACTCACAGCGAGCCTTGCCCTGTCCTGACCCTTTGCGAAAAGTTCACCCGTCTCGATGAGGAACTGTTCGGGGTCGATTACGAGGCCGTTACCCAGTACGCAGAGCTTTCCGGGATAAAGCATTCCCGACGGAAGAAGGTGGAAAACAACTTTCTGCCCCTCGCTGATTACCGTATGACCCGCGTTTGCACCGCCCTGAAACCTCACGAAAACGTCAACATCAGAGCCTAGCATGTCAACAACTTTGCCTTTGCCCTCATCGCCCCACTGTGCGCCGACGAGCAAATCTACATTCCTGTTTGCACCCAAAATCAAAATTCCTCCTTAATTTCTCCTGCCAGCCACAGAACGCATCGACTTCTTGACTTCGGTTATCGCGCCCTGCAACTGCAAATCCTTCGACTTATCACGGTTAGGTTCGCCCTTGACCTCAATGTCAGGGGACAATCCAACGTGGTCGATTACCTTTCCTGACGGCGTATAGTACCTCGCTATTGTAACGTATACTCCGCTTCCGTCCGTCAATGGGAACAGCGTCTGAACGCTTCCCTTTCCGAAGCTCTTTTCGCCGACAAGTTTCGCGCGCCCTCTGTCGTTCAAAGCTCCGGCTACGATTTCCGAAGCTGAAGCACTTCCGCCGTTAATCATGACTACCATCGGCATGTTTGTGAGATAGAAATTCTTGTTGGCATTGTAC
>JAFRSL010000162.1 GCA_017427625.1 Synergistaceae bacterium
CTTACGTCGCAATCGTACTCGGCGCAAAAGGCCCGAACCTCTGTGTCGTTACGGCTTGCGCTACGTCCCTTCACTCGATGGGAGAGGCTTATCACACGATAGTCCGTGATGACGCTGACGTTATTATTGCCGGAGGAACTGAGGCCGCTTTACGAACGATAGCAATCGCAGGCTTCGCTTCAATGAAAGCACTCTCAACTCGCAACGATGACCCGGAGCATGCTTCGAGACCTTTCGACCTCAATCGTGATGGCTTCGTTATGGGCGAAGGTGCAGGAGTTGTAGTCCTTGAGGAACTTGAACACGCACTCGCACGAGGGGCGCATATCTATGCTGAGTTCACGGGCTACGGGACTTCTTGCGACGCTGGCCACATCACCGCGCCTGATCCAGAGGCTAAAGGCGCAGCTTACGCAACCGAGAAGGCAATCAAGATGTCAGGCTGGGAGAAATCTCAGGTCGATTACATCAACGCTCACGGGACATCAACCGGCCTCAATGACAAGATGGAGGCAGGAATGATTAACCGTGTCTTCGGAGACGGCGCAAAGGACATCACCGTAACGTCAACAAAGTCTATGATCGGCCACTGTCTAGGAGCTGCCGGAGGTCTTGAAGTCATCGCGTCAATCCAGGCAATCGAGGAAGGTTACATTCACCCGACGCTGAACTATGAGACTCCTGACCCTGAATGCGACATCACGATTTCGACAGGCGCGGGCGTTAACAGGAAGGTTGACAGGCTTCTGGTAAACAGCTTCGGTTTCGGCGGACATAACGGTGTCCTTGCGTTCGAGAAATATGGCATCAGAGATTAGCTTTGACGCTCTAATCAACAAACAGCGTCTCGATGAACACGAGGTAAAATTCCTTGAGGAAGGAATCGGCTATGTTTTCGATGACAAGAAGATTCTTGAGGAGGCACTGTGCCATTCGTCATTCGCAAAAGAGTATGGCCTCAACTACAACAATGAGAGGCTTGAATTTCTCGGCGATGCTGTGCTGGAATTTATCGTAACGCGAACACTCTTCCGAACATATCCTGACGCTAATGAGGGCGAACTCACTCAAATGCGCTCTGCTCTCGTAAAAAGCGACTCGCTCTTCAAGAAAGCTGACTCACTCAGGATACCGTACATCGATCTTCACGGCCATGCTATGAAGACAGGCGAGCTCCCTAAATCAGTAACAGCGGATGCTCTCGAAGCTGTGATCGGGGCGGTGTGCCTTGACGGCGGAATAAGTGCGGCGGAAAGAGTCGTCAAAAAATTATTCCTCAGCGACTCGGAAGAACAGTTCATCGAGAGAGATCCAAAGAGCGCGTTACAGCTTTGGCTTCAGGCTCGCGGAATGACTCTCCCGAAGTACGAGCTTCTAAAGACGGAAGGGCCTTCACACGCTCCTACGTTCACGGTCAGGCTATACTTGAACGGATTTCAGCATGTAGAAACCGACAGAACGAGAAAAGGTGCGGAGGCAAAAGTAGCATCAAAGATTTTGCAGGACTTGAGGGCAAAATTTGGCGCGTAGGATAATCACTGTAATAATCGGAATATTATTGCTGACGGGGGGAGCTGGCCATGCTGATGACAAGCTGAACATTGCTGTGAGTCATCCATGGCTGGCTCTTCTTGCCTCATTCATTGGCGGCCCGGAAGTCAACGTTATCCCCTTGAGAATCTGGAACGCTAACGGAGATTTGGTCATGGCCGAACGCGGGAGGGTTCTCCGGGAACTTGATGACAGTGCGAAAATCGTTGCGCTCGATGAGAATGACGCAAAAGCCGCTGGAATTTCATCAACCGCAAAATTCACCGTGAAATATCTCTACTCCCCCTTCCCTGTAAGCACAAGCTCACTCTATGATCCTTCAGTGATTCCGTTTGTAGCGCAGAGAGTTCTGACAGCGTTGTCGGAATGGGACACTAAGAATTACCCGTACTATCAGCGCAGGCTTGCGGAGTTTCAGGCGAGATTGTCGAGTTCGATACTTGTAGGGCAGGTCTTGAAGGATATGAGCATTGCGGACTTCAGCGGGTCATCGGGGATACTGCTTCGTGCTGCAGGGTGTAACGTTGAGAGGCCGGAGGAGATGGAACGATGGCAGAAGGGAAATTTTTCGGGTCTCCGCGAATATCTTGAGGCTGTCCGAAACAAAGGAACCGCGATAATTATTGATGATGACACTCCGGCGGTACTGAGGCGGTATTTGTCGGGGAGGGCTGATGTTTACAAGTGGGAGCGTCCGAGCCTTGAGACTGATTACCCGACGTTTCTTCACGAGCAGTACATCTCATTGTGGCAGAAAATTACCGCCAGGCCTCTTAACCAGCCCGGACGCAAAGGGAAACGCTAACTGTCGAGGCTTATTGCTACCGTCTCAACGGGCCTTCTCTGGGAACAAGCAAAGCTCACTTCGTCTTCAAGCTCACCTATCCCAACAAAACACACGATAACTTCGCTGTCACTTATCCCGAATGAACGCTTTACTTTTTCTTGCCTCCTATCTTTCTGCAGGAACTGGCAAAGACACGAGCCTAATCCGTGAGCGTGGATTGACAATACGAGGTAGCCTAGAAATATTCCGCCGTTGATATATTCCTGGTCATCAAGTTCAGCAGGACTCAGCAATACCCTATCGCATGTTACGATGAGGCAATCGTGAAAGCCGGATGTGATGAACTGGTCCGGAGTAGCCTTGATAATTTTCGCGATTTTCTCCCTTTCCTCTGAGAAATATACCTTGAAGGGCTGGCGGTTGCACGCAGAAGGGCAGTAAAGCGCGTCCCTCACGATGTCATAGATTACTTCACGGCTTATGATCTTGTCCTTGAACTTCCTTACAGAACGCCGCGATGACACGAAAGCGTGAAAGTCAAAATTCGTGTGGCTGAGAATTTCTGTTGACGGTATAACTTCCATTCCGCCCCTGAAATTCTGAGGGATACTGTACTTTGCGACGAGGGCTTCAAGCTGTGATTTCGCATCTTCATGGCCTGGCAGTGCGGCAAGTGCTGACCTGATCACCGCAATGCTCTCGGAAACTGTGTAGTCGTCCGGCGGAACTCCCATGTCGATTAGGCGCGTTACGCTGTCAATTAGCGCGGGGTATTTCACGGCTGAAAGGTATTTCGTGTTGCCGACTACCATAGCTTTCTCCAGCATGTGAACGGACATGAGCTGTGATAGGTTGAGGCGGTCTCTTGTGCTTTGTGGGGTGCTTAGGTTATGCCATGTGCTTTTTGCGGCATCGATTGAAGTTTTGAGGCGGCGGATTCTGTCGGTATTCTTCTCGCCGAGCAATTTCTTGATGACTTGTTTTACCATTGCCCGGCCTCCACATGTTCAGCTAGAAAAAGGGAACAATTAAGGCGTTGTGCGATGTGCGATTATACACGACCATTTTGTTTGTGTCAAGTTCCTTTCTTAAGTTTGATGCCGAAAAATCAGGCAATATTGCATATGATACAACACTGCCATGATTCCCGCAAATCTAGATCGTCTCCTCCAAAATCTCGACTGCATTCCTAACACAGTCATCGCACGAACATAACACTTTCCCAGAGCCGACACCCTTAATCTCGCGGCATATTGAAGCCCCGCATTTCTCCGTGAACTTTGCGTGAAGCTCCTTAGCGTCGTTGCGAATCGGTTTGCCGTTGTACTTCATGAGACCCAGCACCATCTCAGCACCGCATAATGCCCCGCATGTAGCCTCCATTCCGCCCATACCGAGACCGAAACCAGCACCGATTTTCTTCAGTGTCTCCTCGCTCACTCCAGTCTCATCACTGAAAACGCAAGCCACTGCCTGACAGCAATTATAATGAGCATCGCCCGTCCTGTTCTTGAGTTCTACTGCACGTTCCTGTTTCGTCATTGTTTTTACCCCCTATTTGGCCGTAATTGTACCATGCCTGTATGTTAGAATGTCTGAAATACCATCAGGAGGTAAACCGAAATGTCAAACTATGATTACGAAGATGCTCAGGAAACTTTAGCTTACATTCAGAAATTATTGCCGTTCAATCCTGAATTTGCCATAACTTCAGGCTCAGGGCTTGGAGATATTGCGGCTCTCGTTGAAAATCCCGTAACACTTAGCGCGGAGGACGTTCCTCATTGGCCGACCTCAA
>JAFRSL010000163.1 GCA_017427625.1 Synergistaceae bacterium
GTAAGACAGTTAATGATTTCATGAGAGAAAGTAATCTCCTTTCAAAAAATATGTGTTGCTATGAGTTTCACTTATTATATAATACAGAGTATTTTGTGCCTCATTGAAGTTTACGGGCAGGGGAATTTTTGTTGTCATTCATCAGAATCAAGAAATGGGTGTAAAATAAATCTGAACAGGGGCGAAATAATAAATGTCCGTGTGTTGAATCAGGAAGATTGCAGACGGACTTACCTCGCAGGAAATCACATAAATTATGAAGCATATCGACGGAGCGAGAATAAAAAATTATCTGACCGGGAGGCCTATGTAACATGGAGCGTCTGCTAATAGATTTTTCACAAGTATACGGACAAAACGGAACACAGAGGGCTGCAAGAAGTGTATACAGTACTTATACGGATAATAGCAAGCAAAAAGAAACTCCGAGCGTTTCCTTTGAAGATATGCTTTCGGATTCCATCAAGAAAGTAAATTCCCTCCAGCTTGAAGCCGAGAAGAAAGTCCGCGACCTCGCTATAGGTGATGCGGAAGATATTTCCGAAGTTGTTCTTGCATCTTCAAGAGCTGATACTGCGTTGCGTTTGGTGATGGAGATTCGCAATAAGTTCCTCGACGCATATCAGGCACTTTCACGAATAACAGGCTAAATAGAAAATGGATAGTGTAAGACGCTGGTTAGCCTCATTCTTAACATTCTGGGCTGGGCTTAAGCTCTGGCAGAGAGCGTCAATAATTCTCGCGATATTCGTAGTTCTCGGCGGTCTCGGCGCGTTAATATTTATGACAGGAAACACGAGTTATGAGCCTCTATATGCTGGCCTTGACGTTTCAGATCAGGCGGCGATAGTTGACTACCTAAAGGAGAATAATATCCCCTACCGTCTTGACCCCAATGCGAGCGCGATCTTAATGCCGGGCGGGGCAATCTATGAGACACGTTTGACCCTCGCGCAGATGGGTCTTCCGAAGGGCGGGACGACGGGCTTCGAGATATTCGACGACTCATCAATGGGGATGAGCGAGTTTCAGCAGAGAATAGCGTACATGCGAGCAATAGAGGGTGAACTTGCGCGGACAATCTCGCAGATGTCGCAGGTCGAGAACGCGAGGGTGAGCGTAGTAATTCCAGAGCAGAGATTATTCCTCGAACAGCAGAAACCTTCAACGGCCTCCGTATTGCTCAGACTAAGGCCGGGCGCGACGATAGGGCCGACTCAAGTGAAGTCGATAATCCACCTCGTTGCACATTCTGTTGACGGCTTGGAACCTGATGCTGTTACAGTTGTTGACACGAACGGGCGGATTTTGTCGGACATGGTCAGCGACTCAATGATAATGTACAACCCTGACGGAACGAACTCCGTAACCTCCGTACAGCGTGAACTTGAACGCCAGCATGAGCGCGAACTTGAGAACAAAGTCCGAATTATGCTCGAACAGGTTTACGGTCCAGGCACAGCTGTTGTCAGAGTGAGGATAGATTTAGATTTCGACAAGCGCACAAATTCATACGTTGAGTATTCGCCTAACCCTGAGACTGGTACAGGAGTCCCAAGAAGCAACGAACGTCAGGAAGAAAGTTACACGGGTCAGGGAAATCCCGTAAACGGAAATCCCGGCACGACTACGAACATTCCGGGCTACGCTATAAATTCGTCGCAGGTTCAGAGTGAGTACAACCGCAGCAACAACACGACGAACTACGAGATTACGACGAGGAAAGGCGATCAGGTAGTAACGCCGGGAGGAGTAAGGCGTTTGTCCGCGTCAGTCCTCATTGATGACAAGTACAACGAGATAACTGAGGAACGCCTCGAAGCGTTGCAGGAAGTAATATCGTCAGCAATAGGCTTCAACAAGGATCGCGGAGACAGCTTAGTGGTTCACGCGATGAGATTCTCGACAGCGTTCGCCGACTCAATGGCCGAACAGCTACGCCAAGACCGCATGTGGAAAATGATTTACGGTTCTATAGCGGCGGCGATTGTCTTGCTGATTGTTCTCGGCGCGTTCTATGCTTGGGTCAGGGCTAAGAGAGCAAGGCTTGCGGTTGAGGAGATTGAGGCTGAGGGCAAGAAAGTCCCGACGATTCAGGAAATGCTCACCTCACCTGATTTGCTTGCGTTCCAGGGTGAGATGGCAGTACTTGAGGAACAGCTCAAGGCTTACGCTAAGAGTCATCCTGAGGAGATTGCGACGCTTGTCAATGAGTGGCTCTCAATGGACAGTTAGAGTAATTCACCTGCTCCCTGTGTGATTAGCGGGGAGTAATTTTTTACCTCTTTGCAATAAGGAGATGGAATAATGCCCCCAAAAAACGACAGGAAGGAAGAAGGCAACAAGGGACTAACAGGCCGTGAGAAAATAGCGGTCTTGATGGTGTCTCTTGGGAGTGATATAGCTCCTGAAATCTATAAGAAGCTCGATGATTCAACGATAGAGTTAATCACGCTTGAAATAGCAAATCTCAGGAAGGTAACGCCCGACGTAAAGCTCACGGTGCTTAAAGAGGCGCAGGAGATTCTTATGGCACGTGAGTTCATGGCAAGAGGAGGAGTCGAATATGCGCGCGATGTTTTGGAGAAAGCTCTCGGGCCGGAGAGAGCGCAGAGTTTGCTTGCGAGGATTACGGCAAGCCTTCAGGTCAAGCCGTTCGATTTCATGAGGCACACGGACGCTGGCCAGATACTTGGCTTCATTCAGAACGAACACCCGCAGACTATAGCGTTGATTTTGTCCTACCTTGAGCCTACACAAGCGGCAATGATTCTCAGCGGACTTAACCCGGTTCTTCAAGCTGACGTAACAAAGAGAATCGCCAACATGGACAGGATAACGCCTGAAGTCTTGAGGGAGGTCGAGAGGGTATTGGAACGTAAACTCAGCACGGTAATGGGTCAGGACTTCACGGTTGCGGGCGGAATTGACGCGGTCGTCGCAATCGTCAACAGCACCGACAGAGCCACAGAACGCAACATCATGGAGTACTTGGAGGAGAATGACCCCGAACTTGCGGAAGAAATCAAGAAGCGTCTATTCGTGTTCGAGGACTCGATGCGGCTTGATGACAGGTCATTGCAGAGAGTATTGCGTGAGGTTGACATGAAGGAACTCAGCCTTGCCCTCAAAGGTGCAACAGAAGACCTCAAGACGAAGTACCTCAAGAACATGTCGAAGCGTGCCGCCGAAATGTTACAGGAAGATATGGACTTCATGGGGCCAGTGCGCGTGAAGGACGTCGAGGAAGCCCAGCAGAAGGTCGTCAACATAATTCGCGGGCTCGAGGAACAGGGCGAAATAGTCATAGCATCGGGTGGAGGGGACGATATGATTGTCTAGCGGTCTTGCACATCAGAGAGTTCTGCGGACTGTCAGACTGTTGCCCCAAGCTGTGAAGATTGGAATCCTAGAGAGCGAAATCAAGCAGTCTGGAACAAAGCCGGAAGCCCCAAAGCCTCCGAAGCCTGAGAAGTCCCAGCCCTCACAGCAGAAGCCTGATGCCCCGAAAGTTCAGGTTAAAATGCCCGCCCCTAATGCCCGCGAGATTGAGGAGCTGACAGCACAAGTTAAGGCACTCACGAACAGCCTCAGTAATGCGGAAGTTGCAAACGCTGAATTATCGGAAGCAAAAGCTAAGTTAGAGGGCGAAATCGGGGGAATAAGGTCAGATTATGAACGTCGCCGGAAGCAGCTTGAGGACGAGGCCAAGAACAATGCTGACCGCATAGCAGAGAAGGCTCGCGCTCAGGCAATAAGCGAAGGGCAGATTACGGGTTACGAGGAAGGTCTCAAGAAGGCAAGGGCAGAGGTTGAACAGGAATACTTCGAGAAGTTCTCGGAGCTTGCAGGAGTTATTGACACTTTGGGGAAGAAGCTGGAGGAGAATTTTGCCGAACTCGTGAAACTCAACCAGCCCCGTCTGGTTCGCGTATGGACTGAGATGTTACAACGAATGCTATGCCGTCAGGTAGAACTCAACCCAGACACCATAGACTCCGTACTCATGGAACTTCTCTCGCGCCTAAGCGACAAGAACCAGATACTGATCTATGTATCGCCCGATGATATGAAGCACCTTGAGGGAAAAATGGACACGCAATTCCGTGAGGCTTTGCGCGGTGTGAAGAAACTTGAGCTTAAATCAGACCCGAATATTGAGAACGGAAGCTGTATCGTTGAGACGGGACTCGGAGTTTACGATGCCCGCTGGAAGACTCAGATGGGGCAGGTTGAGGCGGTCGTTGATGACGTATTCCAGCAGTCA